>NZ_JAXCMJ010000006.1:0-161078 GCF_038084995.1 Sphingomonas sp. 2378 | reverse complement strand
CATCTTCACGTTCGCCAGATCGACGCCCGTCCCGTCCGCCTTCACCCGAGGCTTCACGTTATAATCCAACACCCGTTTCACGGGCACGACGATCTTCATCGCGGTTCCTTCCCGGCTGAACAGCCTATCATGTCGCCGTCTTTGGCGGGCTTGCGAGCGCATCGCAAGTGTTCGTCCCGACCAACGAGAAAGGGGCCCGGACGTTTCCGCCCGAGCCCCTCCAAATCGGTCCATCAGGGCCGAAGGCGCTTATCAGGCGACCTTCTGCACCTCGGCCACGATCTTCTTGGCGGCGTCGCCCAGATCGTTGGCGGGGACGATGGCGAGACCCGAATTGGCGAGGATTTCCTTGCCCTTCTCGACATTCGTTCCCTCGAGGCGGACGACCAGCGGAACCTGAAGGTTCACTTCCTTCGCCGCCGCGACGATGCCGTCGGCGATGATGTCGCAGCGCATGATGCCGCCGAAGATGTTGACCAGAATGCCCTTCACGGCGGGGTCGCTCAGGATGATCTTGAACGCCGCGGTGACCTTCTCCTTGTTCGCGCCGCCGCCGACGTCGAGGAAGTTGGCCGGGAACATGCCGTTCAGCTTGATGATGTCCATCGTCGCCATGGCAAGCCCTGCGCCGTTGACCATGCAGCCGATGTCGCCGTCGAGCTTGATGTACGCCAGGTCGTACTTCGACGCCTCCAGTTCCATCGCGTCTTCTTCGGTGGTGTCGCGCAGTTCCATCAGGTCCTTGTGACGGAACATGGCGTTGCCGTCGAAGCCGACCTTGGCGTCGAGCACCATCAGCTTGCCGTCCTCGGTGACGGCGAGCGGGTTGATCTCGATCTGCTCGGCATCGGTGCCCAGGAACGCGGCGTACAGCTTCGACGCGACGTTGGCGGCCTGCTTGGCAAGGTCGCCAGTCAGTTCCAGCGCGGCGGCGACGGCGCGGCCGTGATGCGGCATGAAGCCGGTCGCGGTGTCGATGTCGATCGAATGGATCTTCTCCGGCGTGTCATGCGCCACGGTCTCGATGTCCATGCCGCCTTCGGTCGAAGCGACCATCGAGACTCGGCCGGTGGCGCGGTTGACGAGCAGCGCCAGGTAGAATTCCTTGGCGATGTCGACGCCGTCGGTCACGTACAGGCGGTTGACCTGCTTGCCAGCCTCGCCGGTCTGGATGGTGACCAGCGTGTTGCCCAGCATGTCGGTCGCGGCAGCGCGGACTTCCTCAGGCGTCTTGGCGAGGCGGACACCGCCCTTGGCGTCGGGGCCGAGTTCCTTGAACTTGCCCTTGCCACGGCCACCGGCATGGATCTGCGCCTTGACGACATAGAGCGGTCCGGGGAGCTTGGACGATGCCTCGACAGCTTCCTCGACGGTCATCGCGGCGAAGCCGGCGGGGACGGGCACGCCGAACTTGGCGAGCAATTCCTTGGCCTGATATTCGTGGATGTTCATGCGCTAGCCTTCCGCCTCTCGGGTGGTTCTAGGGAAATTGGGTGCGGCTAAAGCACAGGCGGACGGACAAATCCACCCCGAAACGGCATTATTGCAATTGCATCGCAAGTGCGAATTCTCGGGTGGCGAGCCGTTCGATCAGGGTGACGAACGGAATTACGCGCAAAAGCAGAGCGACCACGCTATATGGGCCGGATGCATTGGGCTCTCGGCATTCTCCTATTCCTCGGCACCGTGATCTTCATGGAGGGGTTCGCCTATGCGGCGCATCGCTGGATCATGCATGGGCCCGGCTGGTTCCTCCACGAAAGCCATCACCGCCCGCGCACCGGCAATTGGGAGTTGAACGACCTGTACGCCGCGATCTTCGCGGTGCCGTCCTTCGTGATGATCCTGGGCGGTGCGCAACTGGGCTGGTGGAGCGGCTTTACCTGGATCGGCGCGGGGATCGCGGCTTACGGCGCGATCTATTTCGGTTTTCACGATGTCATCGTGCACAAGCGGCTGCCGACCCGCTATCTGCCCAGGTCGGATTATATGAAGCGGATCATCCAGGCGCACCGGCTGCACCATGTCGTGGAAACCAAGCATGGCACGGTCAGCTTCGGCTTTCTGGTCGCGCCCAGGCCCGAGGCGTTGAAGGCCGAACTCAAGCGGCGTTCGCGCGCCGGGGTTCGCCGCCCTGTCGGTGCCGTAGCCGAACAGGACGGGCTGTTGTCGAAAAAGTAACCTTATTTCGGATAGAACCGGAGTCATGGAAAAACCGGTCTTCACCCCGCCGTTCGAGCCGGTCGCCGGCCAGGAACTCCGTCGTACCCTGCGTCATGCGGTGCGGATGCGCGCCCATCTTCGCGACAAGGGGCAGACCCGGTTCGAGATCGACGTGGTCGACCTGTCGCAGCATGGTTTTCGCGCCGAAACCAGCTTCACCCTGTGGCCGGGTACGATCGTCTGGCTGACCCTGCCGGGCCTCGCCCCCATGGAGGCGGTGATCGCCTGGCGCGACGGCTTCAAATATGGCTGCGCCTTTTCCAAGCCGCTCCACCCGGCGGTGTTCGAGCATATCGTCGCGCTGGGGAATGGCTGAGGCGGTTCGTGTCCCTTGCGGTGAGCGAGGGGCGTACGCTTCGACTTCGCTCAGCGCGAACGGGGTTTTGGCGACCCCCTACCCCCCGTTCAGCCTGAGCGAAGTCGAAGGCCACGGGAATCCCCCATCGACCCGCAGCCATGGGGGCGGGCAAAACTGCCGACGGCCCCCTGTTGCCATCAGTCGAACAGGCTCGATACGCTGGTTTCATCCGCGATGCGCTTGATCGCCTCGCCCAGCAGCGGGGCGATGGGCAAATGGCGGATCTTGGTCGTCGCGCCGATCGACTCGTGATTGCCGATCGAGTCGGTGATCACCAGTTCGCGCAGTTCCGATCCCTCGACCCGCGCCACCGCGCCGCCCGACAGCACGCCGTGGGTGACATAGGCGACCACGTCCTCCGCCCCCGCCTGGCGCAGCGCGGCGGCGGCGTTGCACAGCGTGCCCGCCGAGTCGACGATATCGTCGATCAGGATGCAGAAGCGGCCCTCGACGTCACCGATAATGTTCATCACCTCCGACTCGCCCGCGCGCTCGCGGCGCTTGTCGACGATGGCGAGCGGCGCGTTGTTCAGCCGCTTGGCGAGCTGGCGCGCACGGACCACGCCGCCGACGTCGGGCGATACGACCATGAGGTTATCGCTCTTGAAGCGCGCCAATATGTCCGCCGACATGACCGGCGCGGCATAGAGATTGTCGGTCGGAATATCGAAAAAGCCTTGGATCTGACCGGCATGGAGGTCGACCGACAGGACGCGATCGGCACCCGCCACGGTGATCAGATTGGCGACCAGCTTGGCCGAGATCGGGGTGCGCGGTCCCGGCTTCCGGTCCTGGCGCGCATAGCCGAAATAGGGGATGACCGCCGTGATCCGCCGCGCCGACGCACGCTTCAGCGCGTCGATCATGATCAGCAATTCCATGAGGTTGTCGTTGACCGGATAGCCGGTCGACTGGATCACGAACACGTCCTCGCCGCGCACATTCTCCTGAATCTCGACGAAGATTTCCTCATCGGCGAAGCGGCGCACCAGCGCCTCTGTCAGCGGCACTTCCAGATAGGCGGAAATGGCCTTCGCCAGCGGCAGGTTCGAATTGCCGGTCATCAATTTCATGGTGGTACCCCGTCCCCGCAGACAGCCCTTCAGTCGCGGCCCCTTTAATCGCGCTGTCACAATAGCGCAAAGGCGATTCCCGGATTATGGCGCGGGGCATGACCGTGACCCGTTTCGCTCCTTCGCCCACCGGGCGGCTGCATGTCGGCAATATCCGCACCGCGCTCCACAACTGGATGTATGCGCAAAGCACCGGCGGGCGCTTCCTGCTGCGTATCGACGACACCGATGCCGAGCGGAGCGAGGAGCGCTATGTCGAGGCGATCCGGGCGGATTTGCAATGGCTGGGGCTGATCCCCGATGCCGAGGTGCGCCAGTCGCAGCGTTTCGCGCTGTATGAGGCGCGCTTCGCCGAACTGGTGGCGAACGGCCATGTCTATCCCGCCTATGAAACCGCGCAGGAACTCGACCTGAAGCGCAAGATTCAGTTGGGGCGAGGGCTTCCCCCCGTGTACGACCGTGCCGCGCTGGCCCTGACCGAAGAGGATCGCGCCAAGCTGGAGGCCGAAGGCGTTCGCCCGCACTGGCGCTTCAAGCTGGACCATGGCGCGTCGATCGAGTGGGACGATGCGGTGCGCGGGCCCCAGCGCTTCGACCCCGCGACCATGAGCGATCCCGTCATCCGCCGCGCCGATGGGACGTGGCTCTATATGCTGCCCTCGGTGATCGATGACATCGACATGGGCGTGACCCAGGTGGTGCGGGGCGAGGATCACGTCTCCAACACCGCGCTCCAGATCCAGATGTTCCAGGCACTGGGGGCAGAATTGCCGCGCTTCGCCCATGCCGCCTTGCTGACCGGTAACGAGGGCAAGCTGTCCAAGCGACTCGGTTCGCTGGGCGTCGATCACTTCCGCGAGATCGGGATCGAGCCGCAGGCGGTCCGCGCGCTCCTCGCCCGGATCGGCACCAGCGATCCGGTCGAGCCGGTCGCCGACATGGCCCCGCTGATCGCCGGGTTCGACTTTTCGCGCTTCGGTCGCGCGCCCGCGCGGTTCGACGAGGCGGAACTGGCGCAGTTGAACGCGCGCATTCTGCATCAGACTCCGTATGCCGCTGTGGCCGATCGCCTTCCCACCGGCATGGGCGCAGCGGAATGGGAAGCGGTGCGGCCCAACCTGTCGACCGTCGCGGAGGCCGCCGACTGGTGGCAGGTGATCGAGGGCCCGGTGGACGCACCCAAGCCCGCCGGGGACGACCGCGCGTACCTGGCCCAAGCCGCCGAGGTTGCGGCCACCATCGACTGGGCGAACGACCCGTGGCACAGGCTGACCGCCGCGCTCAAGGACGCGACGGGGCGCAAGGGCAAGACGCTGTTCCTGCCGCTGCGACTTGCCCTTACCGGCCGGGCGCAGGGGCCGGACATGGCCGCGCTTCTCCCGCTGATCGGGCAGGAGCGGACGATCGCGCGGCTGTCGGCCTGATTCACCGAACGGCCTTTCATTACCGCACCGCCTCGCCCACATAGGGCCGAGCAACACGTAAAGGAGCGTCTTTTGGCCACGTTGGGAATGTCGCCCGCCGAGAAGGAGGCCGTCACCGCCTTCCGCCGCGATGTCGTCGAGCCGTCGATGACCAAGCTGGTCATCCTCGATTTCTGGGCGGAATGGTGCGGCCCGTGCAAGGCGCTGGGCCCGACGCTGGAGAAGGTCGCCGCCGACTATGCCGACAAGGGCGTGGTGCTGGCCAAGATCGACACCGACAAGAACCAGTTCATCGCCAACCAATTCCAGATCCGCTCGATCCCGACCGTCTATGCGATGTTCCAGGGGCAGTTGGTCGCCGACCTGACCAGCGCGCGCACCGAAAGCGCGCTGCGGGCGACGCTGGACCAGTTGCTCAAGCAATTGCCGATCCAGTCGGAGGCGGCGGACGCGGCGGCGGAACTCGAACCGCTGATCGCGATGGGCGAAGAGGTGCTGGAGGCGGGTGACGCGGAACGTGCGCTGTCGATCTTCGAGCAGTTGCTCGACATGGCTCCCGAGCATCCCGCCGTGCTGTCGGGCCGCATCCGCGCGCTGATCGCCGCCGGTCGGGTCGAGGAGGCCGAAGCCGCGACCGAGGCACTGCCCGACGGTCTTGCCAACGACCCCGCCATCCACCGCGCGGTCGCCGCCGTGGCGCTGGCGCGTTCGGCCCCTCCGGCGGCGGACTATGCCGATCTGGCGGCCGACGTCGCGGCCAATCCCGAGGATCACGAGAAGCGGTTCGCGCTTGCCAACGCGCAGATGGCGGCGGGCGACCGTGACGGGGCGGCGGACAATCTGCTCCACATCGTTGCCGCCGACCGTAGCTGGAACGAGGATGCCGCGCGCCAGCAACTGCTCAAGCTGTTCGAGGTGGTCGGCATGACCGACCCCTGGGTGTCGCAGCAGCGGCGGCGGCTGTCCGCCATCCTGTTCGGATAAGGCGGGTGGCGCGGCTCTCGATCTTTCCGCTGGCGGGCGCGATCCTCTTTCCGGGGATGCCGCTCCCGCTGCACATCTTCGAGCCGCGCTACCGGGCGCTCGTGTCGGACGCGATGGCGCGCGACCGGCGGATCGGCATGGTCCAGCCTTCGGGCGAGGGCGATACACCCAGCCTCTATCAGATGGGATGCGTCGGCCGCATCGCCGAGGTCGAGGCGATGGAGGATGGCCGCTACAACCTCGTGCTCGAAGGCGTCTCGCTGTTCCGCATCGTCCGCGAACTGGAGGTGACGACACCCTTCCGCCAGGTCGAGGCGGAGTTGCTGCCGGTGGTGGACGAGGATCTGTTGTCGCTGGGCCGCCGGGCGTCGCTGGAGCAGGAATCGCGGCGCTTCGCCGAGCTACAGGGCTATGCGGTGGACTGGGACGCGGTCGGGCGACTCGATGACGAGAGCCTGGTCAACGGCATCGCCCAGATCGCGCCCTTCGACGTGGCGGCGAAGCAGGCGCTGTTGGAGGCGACCGACCTGGAACAGCGCGCCGAACTGATCATCCAGTTGATGCAATTTTTCGGTCGCCATGACGGCGAGGATCGGGTGACGCTGCAATGAGCCTGGATCCGTGGTTGCTCGAACGGCTGGTGTGCCCGGTCACGCGGACGCCGCTGCGTTATGATGAAGATGCCCAGGAACTGGTGTCGGAGGCGGCGGGGCTGGCCTATCCGATCCGGGACGGCGTGCCGGTGATGCTGGTCGAGGAAGCGCGGGAAATCTGATCCCGCGCCCTCACCTCCCTATCCCCCGTTCAGCCTGAGCGAAGTCGAAGGCCAAGGGAATCCCTCGCGACGCAGCGCGGAACGTGCACTTCGACTTCGCTCAGTGCGAATGGAGGGTGGATTTCAGACCAGTCGCCCGACCAGCGCCACCAGCACGATGACCAGCGCCGCGACGCTGGAATAGAAGGTCAGTGCGAAGCCGAACGACCGTGCCGCCGCCCCGCGCGCGTAATGGGCCCAGAACAGCGTCCGCCCCGCCGAAAACAGCGCGGCGAGCATCGGGATCATCGCGCCCGATCCCTCCACCACCCAGGCGAGCGCGAGATAGGCCGGGACGGCCAGCACCACCTGCTCCAGCGTGTTGCGCAGCACCGCATTGGCGATGGCAAGGCGGGGCGAATCCGCACTCCCGCTCGCCGCCGCATCGATATCGGCGGGCGAGTCGAACCGCAGCGCCGCGACACGTCCGATCGCCGCCGCCAGCCAGAGCGCCGCGACCGTCGCCGCCGCGACCGCGCGCAACACCCGGTCGGTCGGGGAGAGCGGGCTGCCCACGCTCCAACCCACCGCCAGCGTCAGGAGGACGACCACCAGTGCCGCCGCCATGCCGCGCGCGACGCCGGTCTGGCGACGGTCTCTGACGGGCGCGCGAGCGGGGCGGCCGGGGTGGTCGGGATAATCAGGCCCAGGGATCATGGCGGCTCCTGTGGGTTAGACCATCACGCCCTGCAACAGCCGGGGAAGCTGGCCGGTTTCACCGCGCGCCTCGGCCATGAAGCGGTTCTTGATCGGCGGGATATGGTTGATCGCGCTGATGCCCAGCCGCCGGACCCTGCTGGCCATCTTGCCGGGCACGCCGAAGATGCGGTTGAAGCTGTCGGTCGCCACCGACACCATCAACGTGTCGAGCCCGCGCCATTGCTGATACCGCTGGAGCAACGCCGCATCCCCCAGGTCCATGCCGGTCCGCTTGCCCTCGACCAGCACCTCGACCAGCGCGGCGACGTCGCGATAGCCGAGGTTCACGCCCTGCCCCGCGATTGGGTGGATGCCATGCGCCGAGTCGCCGACCAGCACCAGCCGCTCGCCGGTCATCGTCGCGGCGCGGTGGAAGCCCAGCGGATAGGCGGAACGTGGGCTGGCATGGGACAGCCGCCCCAGGAACCCGCCCATGCTCTTCTCCGCCTCCGCGAGGAAGGCGCGGTCGGAGAGTTTCAGCATCGCGTCGCCATCGCGCCCCGGCACCGACCAGACGATTGCCGAGCGATGCCCGACCTCGTCATCGGGCAGCGGCAGCAGCGCGAAGGGGCCGGTGGGGTAGAAGATTTCGAACGCGATATTCTCGTGCGACGCTTCGTGGTGGAAGGCGCTGATGATCGCCTTATGATCATAGGACCAGCGCGCCACCTTGATCCCCGCCGCATCGCGGGTCGGCGACTGGCGTCCCTCGGCTGCGACCAGCAGCGGCGCGCGGACCGTGGTGCCGTCGCTCAAGGTGGCGGTGACCCCCGCCGGGCCACGCTCGACCGACATCGCGCGGGTCTGCATCCGCAGGTCGACCAGTTCCGCTTCGCTCGCGGTCGCATGGATCGCGCGGCGGAGCAGCTTGTTCTCGAACATCGTGCCGAGCGCACCGTCATCGGCATCGGGAATGAAATCGAGCGCCCCCGGCTCCAGCCCGTCGCTGACCCGGATATGCCGAATCTCGCAGCCCTGTCCCGCCAGCTTGGCCCCGATCCCGATCGCGTCGAGCATCCGCCAACTCGCCGAAGCGACGGCGGAGGCGCGCCCGTCGAAGCCGGGGGCCAGGATCACCGCCGGATCGGCGGGATCGATGATGATCGAGGAAAGGCCATGCGCGGCCAGCCCGACGCCCAGCGTCGCGCCGACCAGACCGCCGCCGAGGATGATGACATCGCTATCCATGGACATGCTCCTAGACCTTCGCGGACCGCCTAACAATGCGGCTGTGGCCCGTGCGCCTTGACGTGGGAACCGCCAGAGGCGATGAATTTTCCCGGATTTTCGGACATTCCTGAAGGACAAGACCATGGCCAGCCGCGCGCAGCCGGTATTATGGCGCGAGACGGTGAAGGCGGGCGCGGTACGTAGCGGGGCGCTGGTCGCCGCGCTGATCCTGTTCGCCGTCACGCTGATGCTGGTGCTGGCGCTGGCCAGCTACCGCGCGAGCGACCCCGCGCTCAACACCGCCTCGGGTGCGGTGCCCGCCAACTGGCTGGGACTGCCCGGCGCGTGGGTGGCCGATATCGCGCTGACCCTGTTCGGCCCCGCCGTCGCGCTGGTCCTGCCGGTCGGACCGATCGTCGCGAGTCGCTTGTGGCGCGACCGCCCGGCGGGGCGCTGGGTGCGGATGCTGCGCCAGGCGGTGATCGGCGTGGCGCTGATGGCCTGTGCCCTGTCCTTCGTCTCCGACTCGGCGGTGCTGGCGCTGCCCGCCGGTTGGGGCGGGGTGATCGGGCTGTCGGTCGCCGGTTTCGTCCGCTGGGCCCTGGAGTTCAGCGGACAGGCGGCGGTGGTGACCTGGGGTTCGGTGGCGATCGGGCTCGCCTTCGGGCTGGGCGGCGCGCTGATCTGGGGGCGGAGCCTGGAACTCGATCTCGCCGAGCGCGGCCTGGCCCGGCTGCGTCGCCGCCGTGCGATCGGCGAGGATGGCGAGGCGCTCCCCTGGGACGATGAGGACGAGGCGCTCTACGACGAGGACGAAGACGAGGAGCCGCTGACCCTGGCGCGCAAGGCGGTGCCGGTGCGTGAGGATCGCCCCGCGCCCGTCATCGCCGACCGGCAGATCGCCCCCGCACCCGCGCGGCCCAAGGCGACGGCGGATCGCGATGCGCCGTACCAGTTGCCCGGCCTCGACCTGCTGACGCCCGCGCCGCCGACCCCGGCGGGGACGATCGACAAGGCCGGGCTGGAGCGCAATGCGCGCCTCTTGGAGAATGTCCTCGACGATTTCCGCGTCCAGGGTTCGATCGTCGAGGTTCGCCCCGGCCCGGTCGTCACCATGTACGAACTGGAACCGGCACCCGGCATCAAGGCGAATCGCGTCATCGCGCTGGCCGACGATATCGCGCGCAACATGTCGGCGATCTCGGCGCGCGTCGCGGTGATTCCGGGGCGCAACGTCATTGGCATCGAACTGCCCAATGCCAAGCGCGAGATGGTGTCGTTGCACGAACTGGTCGCGTCGCAGAGCTTCGCCGATCAGGCCGCGCAGCTTCCCATCATCCTGGGCAAGAATATCGCGGGCGACTCGGTGGTCGCCGACCTTGCGCCGATGCCGCATCTGTTGGTCGCGGGTACGACGGGGTCGGGTAAGTCGGTCGGCCTGAACGGCATGATCCTGTCGCTGCTCTACCGCCTGACGCCCGAGCAGTGCCGGATGATCATGATCGACCCCAAGATGCTGGAATTGTCGATGTATGACGACATTCCGCATCTGCTCTCGCCGGTCGTCACCGATCCGGCCAAGGCGGTCCGCGCGCTGAAATGGGCGGTGGAGACGATGGAGGACCGCTATCGGCAAATGTCCTCGGTCGGCGTGCGCAGCCTCGCCAGCTTCAACGACAAGGTGCGCGCGGCCAAGGCCAAGGGCCAGCCGCTGGGGCGCAAGGTGCAGACGGGCTATCATCCTGAGACCGGCCAGCCGGTCTATGAGGAGGAAAAGCTCGAATATGAACCGCTGCCGCAGATCGTGGTGATCGTCGACGAATTGGCCGACCTGATGATGACGGCGGGCAAGGAGGTCGAATTCCTGATCCAGCGCCTGGCGCAAAAGGCGCGCGCGGCGGGCATCCACCTCATCATGGCGACGCAGCGGCCGTCGGTGGACGTCATCACCGGCGTCATCAAGGCGAACCTGCCGACCCGCATCAGCTTCCACGTCACGTCCAAGATCGACTCGCGCACCATCCTGGGCGAGCAGGGGGCAGAGCAACTGCTCGGGCGCGGCGACATGCTCTACATGCCCGGCGGCAAGGGGATCGTGCGCGTCCATGGTCCCTTCGTCTCGGACGACGAGGTGCACCGGGTCGCGGATCACTGGCGCTCGCAGGGGCAGCCCGATTACATCTCCTCGGTCACCGAGGAACCGGCGGAAAGCTTCGCGCTCGACGGCGCGCCGACGGGGGAGGATTCGGCGGAGGACCAGCAATATCGCGCCGCGATCCAGTTGGTGTGCGAGAGCCAGAAGGCCTCGACCTCCTGGCTCCAGCGCCAGTTGCGGATCGGGTACAACTCGGCGGCGCGGCTGATCGAGCGGATGGAGACGGACGGGATCGTCGGTCGCCCCGACCATGTCGGGCGACGCGAGGTGCTGCGCGATACCGAGGGGCATCCGATCTAGGATCCTCCTCCGTTCGCACTTCGACTTCGCTCAGGCGGAACGGAGGTTGGGGCGTGTGCCCTTCCGGCGAGGGCGAACCAAACCCCTCACCCGCTCAGCCCGAGCGAAGTCGAAGGCCGCGCCTCACGCTCACCCGGAAACCCCCGCCGCCTTCAACGTCGCCGAATCGATATGCCAGCGTAGCTGCTCCGCGCTCGCCCCCGGTACGTCGTTGACCCGCCGCACCACATAGTGCCCGACGAAGCGCTGCCGCCGCCCATCGTCCAGTTGCGCATCCACGGTCACCGGCACGGTGGCATAGATCGATCCCGCCGCCCCTTCGCTGGGCGGCATTTTGCCGATCGTCACGCTGGTCGCGCGGGTATCGGCGAAGCCCTTCTGGAAATCGGCGAAGCGCTGGCCCGGTCGCCCGTCATTGCCCCACTGAATCCAGGCGGTGGCATAGTCATGCGCATTGATCGCCGAATAATAGCGGCGGATGACGTTGGCCGCCGCCGCATCGCTCTTCGGATCGACCGCGCAACCACTGGTCTTTGCCGCGTCGTCGCCCAGCAGCCCGCAACTCCGCGCGATCTCGTCCTCGATGATCGCACAGCTATTGGCGGCGTTGCACGGCGGATGGGTCGCGGGCGAGACCGAGGTGCAGATCTTCACCAGCCTTTGCGCGGCGGCCTGCCCCCGTTCGGCGGAGCAGGAGAGCACGCTCTGCGGTTCGGGCGAGGGGGTGGTCTTGATCGGCGCGGGAAGGGCGGCGTGCTCCGGCGCACGGTCCGGCATGGTGGTCGCTGTCGGTGTCGGGCCAGCGGCGGCGTTGTCGTTGCGCGTCGGGTCGGCGGCCCCTCCACATGCGGCGAGCGGCAGCAGGAGCGAACCGGTCAGCCAGCGGGCGAGGCGGGGTGCGGCACGGGTCACGGGCAGGGTCTCCGACGATGATGACGGAGATCAACGCCCCGTCCTCGCCACCGGCTCCTCGTTTCGCCGCAATCGGCGGGCCAGCGGCGGACCGGATCAGATCGTCGGTGCGGCGGGCGCGGGGGCCGTTTCGGGGTCGGCCTGTTCCTCCGCCGGAGGCGCATTCGTCACCGGGGTGGTCACGATCGGGGCCGGAGCCGCGACGGGCGTGATCAGGGCCGCATTCTCGATCAGGTCGAGCGCGCGGCGTGCCGCGACATAGCGCTGGGCGGCATGTTGCCAGGTCCGGGCGGCATCGGCGCCGGGCAGCCGGGCGACTTCGGCGCGGGCGGCCTCCACCTGTCCACCGTCGAGCAGGCGACGCGCGCGCGCCAGCCGGTCGGCGGGGTTGGAGGAGGGGGCGCTCGCCTCGCGAATCACGATCAACCGCCCCAGTTCCTGGCGAAGCCCTTCCCACCAGCCGCTGGTGCCGTTGACGACCAGATCGGGGGCCAGGGTGTCGAGCCCCTGGCGCAGCGTCTCCAGCGTGACCGGCTGGCGCGCATTGCCGATCAGCACGGCGACCGCGCGCGGCTCGCTCGCACCGAAGCGCTGGCGGAGCTGCTCTTCGAGATAGCCGAGCGGCTGGCCGCGATCGACCGCACGGCGCGCGGCGGCGGCGACCAGGATCGATTCGGCGCGACCGGCTTGCGCCCCTGCCGCCGAGGCATCGGTGGCGATGGTCGCGGCGCGGGTCTCCAGCGCGGCGATCTGCGCGGCCAGCGCCGCTTCGCGCGTGGCGAGCGCGACCGGGTCGGTGGCGCCGTGCGTCGCATCGGCCGCGGGCGACCCGGCGGCGCCCGGCTTGGCGCCGGTCACCGCGCTCGGCTTGGCGGCGGGGGTGCCGCCGAACCAGGACAGGTTGCGCATCGCATAAGCCATCAGGATCAGTCCGGCGGCAAAGGCGAGCAGGATCAGCGCGATGGTCGCGCCCGTACGGGGCCCCCGCGACGGCGGTCGGTCGGATGGCGCGAATTGGTTCATGCCCCGCTTATCCCCGTGGTGGCTGTCCGGGTCAACGCCCGCGCGGCGGCGAGCATCGCTTCGTCACGGGGCGCACCGGCGATGGCGACGGCGCGCCAGCCCGAACCCGCCGCCGCCGCGACCTTCGCGCTGATCGCGACGATCGCGATGTCCCGGCGGCCTGGCCCCGCCTCATCGACCAGTTCGGCCAGCCGCTCGGCGGCGCGGGCGGAGTGGAGCAAGACGACCTCGCCCGCCAGCGCGGCGATGGCGGAGGGTGGCACCGGCACTGGATCGGCGGCATAGACCACCCGCACCATCGCTCCCGTCTCCACCCGGTCGCGCCCCGCCAGATGCAGCAGCCGGGCCAGCCCCATGCCCCGCGCCTGCGCCACCACGGCGGCGGCGTCATGGGAGCCGGTCAGGACGACCGACAGCCCCGCCTCTCTCGCGGCGGCGGTGGTGGCGGGGCCGACCGCGACGACGGGACGATGCCTCAGCCGCTCCAATCCCGCCCCCGCCAGCCGCACGCCCTGCGCACTGGTGAAGAGCAGCGCGTCGATCGCATCGGGATCGGGCGCGGTCCATGCGACCGCACGGGTCGCGAAGAAGGGAAGGGATCGCGCCGCCATTCCCTCCGCACGCAGGGAGGCGATCGTCGCGCCATGGCCGGGTTCGGGCCGGACGACGACGACCGCCATGGCGCTCAACCCCCGGCGAACAGGCGGCGCACCTCCGGCGATGCGCGGTCGAGCAGGTCGATCGCCAGCCGCGCGCCCAGTTCCTCGTCCCTCGCCCCCTCGACCCAGCCGCTCACCCGCGACGATCCATCCTCCGCCAGCAATTCGGCGCGCAACGTCAGCATCTCCCCCGACAGCGAGGCCAGCGCCGCGACCGGGCTGTGGCAATCGGCGGCCAAAGCGGCGAGCAGCGACCGTTCCGCCATCACGCAGCCATGGGTTTCGGCATGGTCGATCGACGCGATCAGCATGGTCGCCGCCGCATCGTCGGCGCGCGTCTCGATCCCCACCGCCCCTTGCGCGGGGGCGGGCAGCATCTGGTCAGTCGGCACCGCATGGCCGACCTCGCGCCCCAGCCGGTCGAGCCCTGCGGCGGCGAGCAGGGTCGCGTCCACATCCCCGTTCGCGACGGCGGCCAGCCGCGTGTCGACATTGCCGCGCAGCAAGGTGATGGTCAGGTCGGGGCGATGCGACAGCAATTGTGCGCGGCGTCGCGGGCTGCTGGTGCCGACCACCGCGCCGGGGGGCAGTTCGGCGATGGTTTCCACCCCGATCAGCCGGTCGCGGACATCGGCGCGCGGCAGCATCGCCGCGATGTGCAGCCAGTCGGGGCGGATCGTCTCGACATCCTTCATCGAATGGACCGAGGCGTCGATCTCCCGGTCATGGAGCGCGCGATCCAGTTCCTTGGTCCACAGCGCCTTGCCGCCGATCTCGGCCAGCGCGCGGTCCTGCACGCGGTCGCCGGTGGTCCTGATCGGCACGATCTCGATCGCGTCGGCGTCCCAGCCCTGCGCATCGGCCAGCGCCGCGCGCACCATATGCGCCTGGGTGAGGGCCAGCGGCGAACCGCGCGTACCGAGCCGGAAACGAACCATGGGTCCGCCTTTGCCGCATCACGCCCCCCTTCGACAACCGTCCTGCGAAGGACTATGGGGTGAACGATGCTGATCCTGGGACTGGAATCCTCGTGCGACGAGACGGCCGCCGCGCTCGTCACCGATGACGGCCGCGTGCTGGCGCATCGTCTGCTGGGGCAGGAGGCGGCGCATGCCCCGTTCGGCGGCGTCGTCCCCGAAATCGCCGCGCGCGCCCATGTCGAGGCGATGGAGCCGCTGGTCGCCGCCGCCTTCGCCGATGCGGGGGTGAGCCTGGCGGACGTGGATGCGATCGCCGCGACCGCCGGGCCGGGGCTGATCGGGGGCGTGATGGTGGGCCTCGTCACGGGCAAGGCGCTGGCCCATGCGGCGGGCAAGCCGCTGATCGCGGTCAACCATCTGGAGGGCCATGCCCTGTCGCCGCGCCTGTCGGACCGGGAACTGGCCTATCCCTATCTGTTGCTGCTCGTGTCGGGCGGGCATTGCCAGTTGCTGCTGGTCGAGGGGGTCGGGCGCTATCGCCGGATGGCGACGACGATCGACGACGCGGCAGGCGAGGCGTTCGACAAGACCGCCAAGCTGCTCGGCCTCGGCTATCCCGGCGGCCCGCGAGTCGAGGCGGCGGCGCGGGAGGGCGATCCTCATGCGGTGCCGCTGCCCCGTCCGCTAAAGGGTGCGGCCGAGCCGCATTTCTCCTTCGCGGGGCTCAAGAGCGCGGTGGCGCGCGCGGTCGGGCATCATTCCCCGGAGGATATCGCCGCCTCCTTCCAGCAGGCGGTGGTCGATTGCCTGCTCGACCGCACCCGCCGTGCGCTGGCCGAGGTGCCGCCGGTCACCGCCCTGGTGGTCGCGGGCGGTGTGGCGGCGAACGGGGTGATCCGGAGCGCGCTGGAGGCGCTGGCCGCCGAGCATGGGTTGCGCTTCGTCGCGCCGCCGCTCTGGCTGTGCACCGACAATGCCGCGATGATCGCCTGGGCCGGGGTGGAGCGGTTCCGCGAAGGGCTGACCGATCCGCTCGATACGCCCGCACGGGCGCGCTGGCCACTCGACCCGGCGGCGGAGGCGGTGCGCGGCGCGGGGGTGAAGGCATGAGGATCGGGGTCATCGGTGCGGGTGCCTGGGGCACCGCGCTGGCGCAGGTGGCGGCGCATGGCGGCAGGCCGGTGCGGATCTGGGCGCGCGATCCGGCGGTGGCGGAGGCGATCAACGCGAGGCACGCCAACCCGCTCTACCTCCCCGACATCGCGCTCTCGCCGAGCATCGAGGCGGTGAGCGATCCGGCGGCGATGGCGGAGACGGATGCGCTGCTGGTCGTCACCCCGGCCCAGGCGGTGGGTGCGGTGCTGGCGACGATGCCGGTCGGGTCCACGCCGCTGGTCCTGTGTTCCAAGGGGATCGAGGCGGGCACGCGGCGGCTGGTCGGCGAGGTGGCGCGGGCGATCCATCCGCAGGCTCCCATCGCGGTCTTGTCGGGCCCGACCTTCGCGCATGAGGTGGCGGCGGGGCTGCCGACGGCGGTGACTTTGGCGTGCGAGGATATGGATTTGCGAAAAGCCCTGTCCGCCCGGATCGCCGCGCCGCACTTCCGGCCCTATGCCACCGATGACGTGACGGGTGCGGAGATTGGCGGGGCGATCAAGAACGTGCTCGCCATCGGTTGTGGTGTCGTGGAGGGCGCGGGGCTGGGCCAGAATGCGCGCGCCGCCTTGATCGCGCGCGGCTTTGCCGAGATGACGCGATTCGGACTGGCGCGCGGCGGACGCGCGGAGACGCTGGCGGGGCTATCGGGACTGGGCGATCTGGTGCTGACCTGTTCCTCGACCGCCTCGCGCAATTTCTCGCTGGGTGTCGGGCTGGGGCAGGGGCGTTCGGCGACGGAACTGCTCGCCGACCGGCGGACCGTGGCGGAGGGGGCCTTCACCGCCCCCGTGCTGCGCCAGGCGGCGGCGGAAGCGGGCGTCGACATGCCGGTGTGCGAGGCGGTGTGCCGGTTGCTGGAGGGCGCGGGCGTCGGCGAGGTGATCGAGGCGTTGCTGGCCAGACCGTTGAAGGCCGAGGGAGCCTGACTCCCTCGCTCCGTTCAGCCTGAGCGAAGTCGAAGGCCACGCTGTACCGCCAGCCCACAGGACTTCCTGGCCGCGCGAATCCCTTGGCCTTCGACTTCGCTCAGGCTGAACGGAAGATGGGAATCACCGCAGCACCTGCCGCGCGACTGTTCCGCACGCGGCATTTTGCGCCTTCGGCCCCGAATCGCCGGTGATCGCGCGGCCGATCGACTTGAAGATATTGCCGACCGACTTCACCTCGCGGGGAATGACGAGGTCCGGCTTCTCCAGCGTTCCCCCCACCGTCGCCGCCCCCGCCAGCCGCAGCGTCGCACCCTGTTTCGGCGCGCCGGTCAGGCGAAGCGCCAGCCGCTCGTCGGGAAAGCTGACCATCCCCGTTCCGTCCAGCCGACTGCGTGACGTGTCGACGATCAGCGGATCGGCGCGGCCCGTACCGTTCTTCATGTCCACGCCCAGCACCAGACAGCGCAGGGTTGCGCGACCGCTATCCCCCATGAACGCCGCGCCCGCATCGAATCCCAGCGCTGCGGCATAGCGATCGGGCAGCGAGCCGTTCGCGACGACCAGCCCGATCCGGCCATCCGATCGCCCGACCGCCGCTCGCACCGTCTCGCCGGAGCCGGTCAGTTTCGCACGTGCGGCGACCTGGCCGGTGATCGCGGTCTGACCCGAGAGCGACAACACGCTCGCCCCTTTCAAACGGAGGTCGAGCGACAGGCGTGGCACCTTGCGCCCGTTGCGCTGGTCGATCACCGCCTGTCCCGTCACCACGCCTTCGCGCAGGGCCATGCGGATATCGCCGATGGTCAGCAACTGGCGATCCATCGTCATCCGCCCGGCCAGCCCGGTGATCGGCGAGGGGCCTTGCGCGCTGACCACCCGCCCGACCTTGAATCGGATCGTGCCGTCGGTGGTGTCGATCTTGGAGATATCGATGCGCGTATTGGGCACCAGTCGCGGCCCGATCCGCCGTTCGAGCGCGGCGGCCTCGGCGCGCCCTTCCACCGAGGACAGGTCGTCGAAATCGAGCTGTCGCGCGGTCAGCTCTCCGTCGAGCAGCGTGCGCCCCGCCTTCTTGTCGACCGTCAGATGCCCGGCCAGATCGGAGCGGCCGATGCGCCCCTTCAGATCGGTGATCGTCCAGCGCGGGCGATCGTGGCGGACATGCGCGGCCAGTTGCACCGCGCGGGTCTGGAACAGGCCGACCTCGATCACCGCGTCGATCCGTTTCAGGTCGTCGGCGCGTGCCGTCAGGTCCAGCGTCATGGCGTCGGTGTCGAGCGGGCGATCCATCGTGCCGCGCGCCACCATCGACAGCGTATCGCCGGTGATCGTCGCGGCGAAGGGCCAGCGGCCCGGCTTCACCGCCGCGCCGGTGAACATGATCCGGACCGGCGCGCCGCGCACCGAACCCGGCCCCTCCGCCCGGACGCCCCTGTCGGGATCGGCGGCGATGCGCAGCGTGGCGTCGCGATCCTGCCTGGCGTCGCTGTACCGGATCACGCCATCGGTGATGACCAGCCCTTGCAGGTCGGTGGAACTGCCGCCTTCTTCGGGCGCGCCGGGGCGGGACCAGTTGGTGCGGCCCCGTTTGTCGCGGACGAGCGCCAGGCGCAGGCCGGAGACGCGGATATCCTCCGGCACGAACGCGCCCTTCAGCAAAGGCCAGACCGAGAAGCGGATTTCCGCGCGCTCCAGCGTCGCGAAGTCGCCCTGTCCTGCCCAGGTGGCCTGCGGAATGCGCAGCCTTTCGACCGCGATGACGGGGTGAAAGCCGATGGCGTCGACCCGGTGGACCGAGCCGATGGTGACGGGCCGCCCGAACCGCTCGGTCGCCGCACGCGTCACCGCCCCGCGCAGGATACCCCAGGGAAACACCGCTAGGCCCAGCAGCAGGAGCAGCGGCAAGGCCGCCAGCACCCCTATCGCGATCCGCATCCCGAGCCGCCGCCGTGTCGCCGGACGATCCATTCCTCGTTCCATGTTAAGCGGGACGCTCGATCCGGTAGTTCGTTCCGGCTGCGTCAGGACCGCCGTGCACGATTATTGCCCCCGGGCACCCAGCGCCCTAGATATGGGGCCATGGCCATCGGGAGCTCCCTGCGTTGATCCTCATCCTTCAAATCCTTCAGATACTGCTCAACGTCGTCTGGTGGGTGATCATCGTGCAGGCGATTCTGTCCTGGCTGATCGCCTTCAACGTCATCAACACCTCGAACGATTTCATCCGCTCGGTCTGGTATGCGCTGCAACGGATGACCGATCCGCTCTATCGCCCGATCCGGCGCATCCTGCCCGATTTCGGGGCGCTGGACCTGTCGCCGATGGTCGTGCTGCTCGCCGTCATCATCCTGGGCAAGATCCTGGACACCGCCATCGCGCAGCAGATGTACGGGGGCGCGGTCGTCGTCGGCTGAGCCATGCCCGCCTGGACCCCGCGCGATGACGGCATCCAGATCGCGGTGCGCGTGACGCCGCGTGGCGGCCGCGATGCGCTGACCGCCGGAACCGAGGAGCATTTCGCCGCGCGCCTTTCCGCCCCGCCGGTGGACGGCGCGGCCAATGCGGCGCTCGTGCCCCTCGTCGCCAAGCATTTCGGGGTGCCCAAGCGCGCGGTGACCATCGTGGCGGGGGAGACGGCGCGGCTCAAACGCCTGCATGTCGCGGGCGACCCGCAAAAGCTGGCGCGGCTGGCCGAGGCGCTTTATGGCGATACGCCATGACCCCAAATACCCCAATGACCGGCGCGACGATCATCGACGGCAAGGCCTTCGCCGCCGCCCTCCGCAACCGCATCGCCACCCAGGTCGCGACGTTCCGTGAAAAGGCAGGCCGCGCGCCCGGCCTGGCGGTCGTGCTGGTCGGCGAGGACCCGGCCTCCAGCGTCTATGTCCGCTCCAAGGGCAAGGCGACGCGCGAGGCGGGGATGGAGAGCATCGAGCATCGCCTGCCCGCCGATACCGACCAGGCGACCCTGCTGGCGCTGGTCGAACAACTCAACGCCGATCCGACGGTGGACGGCATCCTTGTCCAGCTTCCCCTGCCGGGCCAGATCGACGCGCAAGTCGTGATCCAGGCGATCGACCCTGACAAGGATGTCGACGGTTTCCACCCGGTCAATGCCGGGCGGTTGGCCACGGGTGTCGAGGGCTTCGTGCCCTGCACCCCGCTGGGCTGCCTGATGCTGCTCAAGAGCATCCACCCCAGCCTGTCGGGCATGGATGCGGTGGTCGTCGGCCGCTCCAACATCGTCGGCAAACCGATGGCGCAGTTGCTGCTCGGCGAAAGCTGCACCGTGACGGTCGCGCACAGCCGCACCCGCAACCTGGCCGAAGTGGTCGGGCGCGCCGATATCGTCGTGGCGGCGGTCGGCGTGCCCGGGCTGGTCAAGGGCGAGTGGATCAAGCCCGGCGCCAGCGTCATCGATGTCGGCATCAACCGTGTCGAGACCGGGCTGGTCGGCGATGTGGACTATGACGTGGCGGTGACCCGCGCGGGTGCGATCACCCCGGTTCCCGGCGGGGTCGGGCCGATGACGATCGCGGTCCTGTTGCGCAACACGCTGGTCTCGGCGGGGCGGCGCGAGGGCGTCGCGATCGACCAGACGGCGCTGTAAGCCGGTGCTCGAACTCTTCATCTCCTCGCTCATCACCTTCTTCGTGGTGATCGATCCGCCGGGTTGTGCGCCCATCTATGCGGGCCTCTCGGCGGGGGCGACGCCGCAGCATCGCCGGGCGATGGCGATCCGCGCGGTGCTGGTCGCCGCGGTCATCCTGTTCGTCTTCGCGCTGTTCGGCGAGGCGCTGCTCCACGGTCTGGGCATCGAGATGGCGGCGTTCCGCATCGCGGGCGGCATCATGCTGTTCCTGATCGCGCTGGAGATGGTGTTCGAGAAGCGCACCCAGCGCCGCGAGGACCGCGCCGCCAAGGTCGCCGACGATCCGCACGAGGCGGAGGATGTGTCGATCTTCCCTATGGCGATGCCGATGATCGCGGGGCCCGGCTCGATCGCGACCGTCATGCTGCTGATGAGCCGCAATTCGGGGCTGGAGGCGTCGCTCGTCGTGCTGGGCGCGATGGTGACGATCCTGATCCTGACACTGGCGGCGCTGCTGGCGGCGGGGCCGCTGATGCGGCTGCTGGGCGCGAAGATCGAGGCGGTGATCACCCGCGTGCTGGGCGTGCTGCTGGCGGCGCTGGCGGTGCAGTTCGTGATCGACGGGGTGACCGCGTCCTTGCGCTGATCCTCCCCGGCACGGGGAGGGGGACCGCCGCGAAGCGGTGGTGGAGGGGGTGTGCCGCCAGGGACGTCCCGTGTGGCAGGCCCCCCTCCGTCAGGGCTCACGCCCTGCCACCTCCCCGTGTCGGGGAGGATATTTTTCTCAATCGATCCGGTACAGCCTCAGCGGCGACCCCTTGGGCAGCGGTAGCGGGGTCAGCCAGTTCGGGACCCAGCCATGCGCCATCCGGTCGTAAAAACCCCCCGGTGCCCGTGCCCGGTAATTGGTCGACTCGGCCATGTCGGGGCAGATCAGCAACAGCGTCGCGCCGTGCCGCTTCATGATCGCGCGCGCCTGTGCCTCGCCGCCCTGAAAGGCGTGCTGCACGTCCAGGATCGCATCGCCATTGCGGTGATAGGGCCCCGCGATCGCATCGTGATGGGTGGTGACGATCAGGCGCGGGCCGAGATCGACGAAGGTGAAGACTGTCGCCCTCGGATAGACGTTGACCCGCGTCAGCACCGAGGTGCGCACGCACTGCCCCGTCGCGCGATTGACCCGCGCGGCATAGGGGGTGGGCTGCGTCGCTGGCAGTTTCTTGAGGACCAGCGCGGCGAGGACGCCGGTGGGCACCAGGATCACGGCGACCATCAACGGCACGCGCAACAGCGGCGAGCGCAGCCGGTTGATGAGGGGCAGGAGCATCCACACCAGCGCCGCGACGCCGGGCACCGCCAGCATCTGTGCCGCCGGGGCCGCGCGCGCCTGCCACAACAGCATGGCGCAGGCGAAGGCGGTGAACAGCGCCACCGCGCTCCACCCGATCGTCCGCCGCCGCCACGCCGCCAGCGCGGCACCGATCAGGCCGATGACCGGCATGATCGCCATGGGCAGCGCGACGCGGAGCGGATGCTTGTAGATCGGCTTGGCCTCCCGGACATTGTTCAGCCAGTTGCGCTGCAACTCCGGGCTGGCCTGTTCGGGGCGGGTCAGGCATTGGGGGAACAGGCTGGCGAACCCGCCTGCGATCACCGCCCCCGCAACCACCGCCAGGCCCAGCCGCGCGCCCCGCGACTCGGGATTGATCCGCGCGAGCAGGAACAGCAGCGCCCCCGCCGCCACCGTCACCGACAGCCAGACCGGGGTCAGCGCGTCGCAGCGCATCGCGTAATTGGCGTTGGAGGCGAAGGCGGCGAACCCCGCCGCGCTCCCTCCGCCCAGCGTCAGTGCATAGATGGCCAGGCGCGGGGCCTCCGCCCGGTCCCAGACCCAGCGTAAGGACAGGATCGCACCCGCCATCGCGGCATAGGGCAGCATCTCCAACCCGATCGCCAGCGACACCGCGCTGGCCAGCCCGACCAGCGCGCCGCCGCGCCGTCCTTGCGGATCGCATAAGCCCGCGACGGTGACCGCCAGCATGGCAAGCTGCCACCCGTGATGGTCGATGCGCATCGGCATGTACATCAGCTGCGTCGCGCTGGCGCACAACAGCAGGACGATCCCCAGCGGCCAGAGATAGGGTTCGATCAACCGACGGATCGTCGCCGCGATCGCCAGCATGGTGATCGACAGCGGGATGATCGGCGCCAGACCACAGGCGAGTCGCTCCGCCCAGGCCGGCGTGGTGAACAGGCGGAAAAACAGGATCAGCCCGGCGATCGGCAGGTCGACGATGCGGCTCCAATGGATGTCGAAGCCGAGCGGCGGATTCAGCCGATACTGGCGCAGGTCGTACCAGCCCTGGCCCGCCATCCAGGCGCGCACCTGCATCAGGCGCATATTGTCGTCGGTGTCGCCCAGCGACCACCAGCGTATCTGGCCCCAGCGGTCGTACATGTACCAGGCGGCGACCGCGACCCAGGCGATCAGCACCCAGCGTCGCCAGTGCCGATCCATCTCGCCCTTCAGACGTTCCAAAGACGCTTCCCTCATACCCGCCCGCAGCTTAAGGCGCAGGACCATGGGCCCGCTCTATCGCGGGCGACGCAAAGGGCAAGGTCGGGGGCAAAGGCGGCGGCGTGGCGACTCTTCAGCACCAGATCGAACGATGGCGGGACAGCGGCATGCTGGGCCAATTGATCCGGTTCGGCATCGCGGGCGGCCTGTCGACGGTCGTCTATTCGGCGGTCTATCTGCCGCTGACCTATTGGGTGTTGCCGCACGACAGGGCCGTGCTGGCGGTGCCGCCCGCCTTTCTGGTCGCGGTGATCTTCGGCTTCTTCCTGCACAGCGCGTGGAGTTTTCGCGGGCACGGCACCCGCGACTCCAGCGGCAAGCAGCATCTGAAATTCCTGGTGGTGCAGGGCTTCGGCCTTGCGTTGAACGCGCTCTTTACCTGGATCGCGACCGGGCTCCTGCATCAACAACCCTGGGTCGCGCTGATCCCGGTGGTCACGATCACGCCGATCGCGACCTTCGCGCTCAACCGCCAATGGGTCTTCGGATAAGTTCATGGACCGTATCGTTTACGACCGCATGGCGGCGCATGATTCCACCCATTGGTGGTATCGCGCCCGCCGCGACATCCTGGCCGATTATCTCGACCGCTATGGCAAGCTGCCCCAGGATGCCCGCATCCTGGAGATCGGTTGCGGCACCGGGCATAATCTGCCGATGCTGGCGCATTTCGGCACGGTCGATGCGATCGAGATCGATCCGGCGGCGCGCGCAATCGCATCCACCCGTCTGGGTCACGCCGTGGGCGACGCGCCGCTGCCCGAATTGCCGGGGATCGAGCGCGGCGCCTATGACCTGATCGCGGTGCTCGATGTGGTCGAGCATATCGAGGACGACGTCGCCGCGCTCGCCGCGATGAAGGCGTGTCTGAAGCCCGGCGGCAAGATCCTGATCGCGGTGCCCGCGCATCAGTGGATGTGGTCGGCGCATGACGTGGTGAACCATCACCACCGTCGTTATTCCAAGGCTACGCTGGTGGCGGCGATCGAGAAGGCCGGGCTGAGGCCGCGCAAGCTGAGCTATTTCAACTCGCTGCTCTTCCCGCTCGCTGCCGCCGCGCGGATCGCCGGGCGGCTGACAGGCCGCGACGACAGCGACGACTCGCCCCCCCCTGCGCCGCTGAACAAGGCGTTCGAGGCGATCTTCCGGTTGGAACGGCACCTGGTCGGCCGTGCGCCGATGACGCCGGGGGTTTCGATCGTGACCTTGGCGGAGCCTGTTTGAGGTTTGCGTTGGGGCGTGGCCTTCGACTGCGCTCAGGCTGAACGGAGGTTGGGCATCGGGGCTGGATACAAAACGCCGTTCAGCCTGAGCGAAGTCGAAGGCCAAGGGAATCCCTCATAAACACGGTTCCGCTCCCCCGCCCGTCTGGCTAGGGAAGCGCCATGCTGGACTTTCATCGCGCCGATCTGGCCCGACTGGCCGCGCGGGACCGATTGCGGATGCTGGCCCCGCAGCGCGGCCGAGATTTCGCTTCCAACGATTATCTGGGGCTGGCGAACAGCCCCCGCCTCGCCGCCGCCATCGCGCAAGGGGTGGCGGAGGGCGTGCCCGTCGGCTCGGGCGGATCGCGTCTCCTGCGCGGCAACCATCCCGAACATGAGGCGCTGGAGGCCGAAGCCGCCGCCTTTTTCGGGGCGGAGGCGAGCCTCTATTTCTCCTCGGGCTATACCGCCAATGTCGCGATCATGGCCACGCTGCCGCAGCGGGGCGACCTGATCGTTCATGACGCGCTGGTCCATGCGAGCATGCATGAGGGGATGACGCTGTCGCGCGCCACGGCGGTCGCGGCGGCGCATAACGATGCGGGCGCGTTCGAGGATGCGATCCGTACCTGGCGGGGGCAGGGGGGCAAGGGCACGCCATGGATCGCGGTCGAGAGCCTCTACAGCATGGACGGCGACACCGCACCGCTCGCGGAGCTATACGCAGTGGCCGAACGCCATGACGCCATGCTGATCGTCGACGAGGCGCACGCCACCGGCGTTTTCGGGACACGGGGACAGGGGCTTGCAACGCCCGGCGAGCGGGTGGTGAGCCTCCACACCTGCGGCAAGGCGCTGGGGTGCGAGGGCGCGCAGGTCGCCGGACCCGCCATCGTGCGCGACTATCTGGTCAATCGCGGGCGCGGCTTCATCTTCTCCACCGCGCCCTCGCCCTTGATGGCGCGCGCGGTGCGCGAGGGCTTGCGCATCCTGGCCGACGAGCCCGAGCGGCGTGCGTCCCTGCACCAGCGGATCGCGCTGGCGGGCGAGCGGCTGGGTCCACACGGCGCGCTGGCGCAGGGTACGCCGATCATGCCGCTGATCCTGCGCGACAATGGCCGCACCATGCGCGCCGCCGAGGCGTTGCAGGAACGCGGCTTCGACATACGCGGCATCCGCCCGCCGACCGTGCCGGTGGGCGCGGCGCGGTTGCGGCTGTCGATCACTCTCAATGTCGAGGCGGCGGACATCCTCGCCCTCGACCAGGCACTGAGCGAGGTTCTGGCATGAGCACGATCGTCGTCACCGGCACGGATACCGAAATCGGCAAGACCGTCTTTTCCGCCGCGCTGACCGGCGCCTTGGGCGCAAGCTACTGGAAGCCGGTCCAGGCGGGCACCGATGACGAAGGGCATGGGGATGCCGAGACGGTGGCGAGCCTGAGCGGCCGTCCGGTCCTGCCCTCGGCCTATCGGCTGAAGACCCCCTGCTCGCCGCACCGCGCCGCCGAGATCGACGGGGTGGCGATCGCGCTGGACCGGTTGGCGCTGCCCGAGGTCGATGGGCCGCTGGTGGCGGAAGGGGCGGGGGGCGTGCTGGTGCCGGTGACGCGGCAGATGCTGTTCGCCGATCTGTTCGCGCATTGGGGACGGCCGGTGGTGCTGGTCGCGCGGACCGCGCTGGGGACGATCAACCACAGCCTGTTGTCGATCGAAGCGTTGCGGTCGCGCGGGGTGCCGATCCTGGGCGTGGCGTTCGTCGGCGAGGGCGTAGAGGACAGCGAGGCGACCATCGCCGCGATCGGCGGGGTGAAGCGGCTCGGCCGCCTGCCGCATCTGGTGAATCTGAATCGGGACACACTGGCAGAGGCGTTCGCGGCGAATTTCGACGTCCGGGATTTCCGATGACCTCGCCTGTCTGGCACCCCTTCACCCAACATGGCCTGGGCGAGCCGATCCCGCGTGTCGCCAGCGCGAGCGGTGCGGTGCTGACCACGGTCGACGGGCGCCAGGTGATCGACGCCATCTCCAGCTGGTGGGTGACGACGCACGGCCACAACCATCCGCGTATCAGCGCCGCCATCGCCGAACAGGCGGGCAGGCTGGACCAGATCATCTTTGCCGGCTGGACTCACGAACCCGCCGAAGAGGTCGCCGCCGAGCTGGTACGGATCACGCCGCCCGCGCTGACGCGGGTCTTCTTCTCCGATTCCGGCTCGACGTCGGTCGAGGTCGCGTTGAAGATGGCGCTGGGCTATTGGCTCAACCGGGGCGAGCCGCGCCATCGCATCCTCGTCCTCGAACACAGCTATCATGGCGACACGATCGGCGCGATGTCGGTGGGCGCGCGCGGGGTGTATAATCGGGCCTATGCGCCGCTGCTCTTCGATGTCGGCACCATCCCCTTTCCCCATGACGTGCAGGCTACGCTCGACGCGCTGGAGGCGGAGTGTCGGGCGGGTGCGGCGGCGTTCATCGTCGAGCCGCTGGTGCTCGGCGCGGGCGGGATGCTGTTCTATCCGCCCGAGACGCTGGCGGCGATGCGCGAAATCTGCGCGGCGCACGGCGTGCTGTTCATCGCCGACGAGGTCATGACCGGCTGGGGTCGCACCGGCACGCTGTTCGCCTGCGAGCAGGCGGGGGTGGTGCCCGATATCCTGTGCCTGTCCAAGGGGCTGACCGGCGGCGCGGTGCCACTGGCGGTGACGCTGGCGACCGAGGGGATTTTCCAGGCGCATTGGTCCGAGACGGATCGGTCGAGGCAGTTCTTCCACTCCTCCAGCTACACCGCCAACCCCATCGCCTGCGCGGCGGCGGCGGCCAATCTGGCGATCTGGCGCGACGAGCCGGTATCTGCGCGGATCGACGCGTTGTCCAAGGCTCAAGGAAAGCATCTGGCGACGGTGAGCGGCGCGGTGGCGGTCCGTAATCCCCGGCAACTCGGCACCATCGCCGCGTTCGAACTGGGCGCGGGGCAGGATTATCTCTCCGACCTCGCCCCACGGCTGCTGGCGCATTTCCGCGAGGCCGATCTGCTCGTCCGGCCGATGGGCAACACCATCTATGTCATGCCGCCCTATTCCATCACGCCGGAACAGCTCGGTAAAGTCTGGACCGGCATCCATGCGGCGATCGACCGCTTCGGAGGGTGAACGTCGATTCCCGCCCTGCAAGGGATTACTCTGCAAAACTCCCCCCTGACCATCCCGGCGAAGGCCGGGATCCAGTTGCGGGACGGTTGCAAGTCCTCTCATTGCGCCCCAGCTGGACCCCGGCCTCCGCCGGGGTGGTCCATGGTATCGGCTTACGTGCCGACTTTCGCAGAGGTTTCCCGGAAGGGGAGGAATATGGTCAGCGGCCTTTGACTTTAGGGCTTTTCATTTGCTTTATCCCGCAGCGATTCAAAAGGAGCAGGCATGAGCGTGGCGGCGGCAAGGGCGATGGGGGCTCTGGCATCGGTGACGGCGCTGGTCTGGAGCCTCGCCGCCTCCGCGCAGACGGTGGCCGTGCCTGCGACGCCGCCCGCTACGCCGCTTGGGCCGATCAACGCCGATCTGCCGCCCGGTGGCGATTCCTACGCCCGCGCCATCGTGCGGACACCGGTCGCCGCGCCCAACTGGACGCTGTCCGCCTGGGTCCAGCCGCGCAGCGTCGCGGGCAAGGGCACGACGATGCTGATCGGCGGTTTTGGCGATCCGACCGGCGGCCCGCGCCGCTATCTTGCACTGGTCGATGGCCAGCCCGCGCTCGTCACCGAGGCGGGGGTGGTGCAGGGCGGCGGCGACGCCGATCGCAACAAATGGACCTATATCGCCGCCAGCTATGACGGAAAGGTCGTCCGGCTGTTCGTGAACGGGCGACAGGTGGTGCAGCGCGGCCTGACGCTGCAACCCGTCAACGGCGTCGCGACGCTGGCCCCGCGCAGTTACCAGCCGGTCTTCGCAGGCAAGGTCATCGACTTCCGCATGGTGCGCGAGGTGGTCGATCCGCTGACCATCCGTGTCGCCGCGCGGCGCGCGCCCGACCCCGCCAGGCTGGCGCTCCAGACCGGCAGCCCGAGCTGGCCCTTCCAGACGCGCCAGATGCAGGGTCAGACGGTGCCGCAGGACGCCTGGACCCTGCCCCAGTCCAAGGCCCCGATCCCGACCAGCGGCACGGCGAAACCGGAGCCCAAGGACGCGGCGCTCGTCTCCACCGCGACCGGGCAATGGGCAGTGAATGGCTGGCGACTGATCGAGGCGGCCAAGGTCGGCCCCGGCGGCGCGGACCTGTCGCAGGGGAATTTCGACGCCAGCAAATGGTATGCCGCGACCGTGCCGGGCACGGTGCTGACCACGCTGGTCGATCGCGGCGTCTATCCCGATCCGGCGGTCGGGCTGAACAACCTGTCGATCCCGGAGACGCTGGCACGGCAGGATTACTGGTATCGCACCGAGTTCGACACGCCCGCCGAGGCTGCCGGGCGTCAGATGTGGCTGACCTTCAACGGCGTGAACTATTCCGCCGAAATCTGGGTCAACGGCCGGATGGCGGGCACGATGAAGGGGGCCTTCATCCGCGGCCGCTTCCCCGTGACGCTGGCGGCGGGGCGCAACGCGATTGCGGTGCGGGTTTCGCCGCCGCCGCATCCCGGCATCGCGCATGAGGAGTCGATGACGGCGGGCGTGGGCGAGAATGGCGGCGTCCAGATGCTCGACGGCCCGACCTTCGTCGCGACCGAGGGCTGGGACTGGATTCCCTCCGTCCGCGATCGCAATACCGGGCTGTGGCAGGGGGTGACGCTGGCCGCGACCGGCCCGGCGGTGATCGGCGACCCGCAGGTGGTCACCACCTTGCCCAAGACCGACAATAGCGTCGCCGATGTCGAGATCGCGGTGCCCGTCACCAACAACGGCCAGGCGCCGGTGACGACCATGGTGCGCGCGGTGTTCGACGATGTGGTGGTCGAAAAGCCGGTGACGATCGCCCCCGGCCAGACGATCCGCGCCGTCCTGTCGCCGTCCGAGTTCCCGCAGCTTTCGGTCAAGAACCCGCGCCTGTGGTGGCCCAATGGCTATGGCGACCCGGCGCTGCACGATCTCGCGCTGACGGCGGCGGTGGACGGGGCGCTGTCGGATTCGAAGGCGCTCCGCTTCGGGATGCGGCAGGTGACCTATGACCTGTCGCTGTTCGACAATGACGGCGATCTGGAGCGGGTGACGCTCGATCTCAACCGGGTGCGTGGCGGCCAGCGGGTGATCGACACCAGCCATGCGGGCATTCGCAAGGCCGGTAACGGCTGGGCGATGAGCTTCACCCCCGGCGGCGACCAGTCGGCGGCGGTGACCAAGGTGCAGGACGACCCGCGCCTCGCCCCCCATCTCGTCCTGCGGGTCAACGGCGTGCGGATCGCGGCGCGCGGCGGGAATATCGGCATGGACGATTATATGAAGCGCGTCGATCGCGCGCATCTGGAGCCGTTCTTCCGCCTCCACCGCGACGCGCATCTGAATATCGTCCGCAACTGGGTGGGGCAGAATAGCGAGGAGAGCTTCTTCGACCTGGCCGACGAGTACGGCCTGATGGTTCTGTCCGATTTCTGGGAGTCGACCCAGGATTACAATATGGAGGCCGAGGACCCGCAACTGTTCCTCGCCAATGCGGCCGATGTGGTGCGCCGCTATCGCAACCATCCCTCGATCGTCGCCTGGTTCGGGCGGAATGAAGGCGTGCCGCAGCCGATCCTGAACACCGGGCTCGACGCGATCCTGCGCGCCGAAGACGGGACGCGGCTCTACATGCCCTCGTCCAACGCGGTGAACCTGCAAGGCTCGGGGCCCTATAACTGGCGGCCGCCGGTCGATTACTTCACCGATCTGGCCAAGGGCTTCTCGGTCGAGGTCGGCACGCCCTCGCTGCCGACGCTGGAGGCGTGGAAGCGCGCCATCCCGGCGGAGGCGGATCGCTGGCCGATCGGCGATGTCTGGGCCTATCATGACTGGCACCAGAGCGGGAACGGTGCGGTCAAGAGCTTCACTGACGCCCTCGAACGCCGCTTCGGCCCCGCCACCGGGCTGGAGGATTTCGAGCGCAAGGCGCAGATGATGGAGTATGAATCCTATCGCGCCATCTTCGAGGGGATGAATGCGGGCCTCTGGACCGAGAATTCGGGGCGGATGCTGTGGATGACCCAACCCGCCTGGCCGTCCTCGGCATGGCAGATCTTCTCCTCCGACTATGACACCCATGCCGCCTTTTACGGGGTGAAGAAGGCCGCCGAGCCGATCCATGTCCAGATGAACCTGCCCGACCACCGTGTCGTGCTTGTCAACAACACCCGTGATGCGCTGAAGGGCGTGCAGGTGCGCGCGAAGATTGTCGGGCTCGATGGCCGGGTCGAGGGCGAGCAGGAGGCGAAGCTGGTCGCGGGTGCCGAGGGGGTGACGCCCGCCCTCAACCTCGACCTCGCCTCCGCGATGAAGCGCGGGCCGGTGCTGGTCCGGCTGGAGGCCACCGACGCGGGTGGGCAGATCCTGTCGACCAACAGCTATTGGCAGGCGCAGGACGATGCGGGCTACCGCGCGCTGACGACGATGGGCGCGGCGACCGTCACCGCGACCACCAGCCTTCAGGGGCAGGGCGAGGAGACGCTCGCCAACGTCACCCTGACCAATAGCGGTTCGGTCCCCGCGATCGAAACCAAGCTGACCGTGATGAATGCGGACGGTAGCCAGGTGCTGCCCGCCTATTTCAGCGACAATTACGTCACCCTGTTGCCGGGAGAAACGCGCGTGATCGAGATTCGATACCCCAGTGCCAGGGCGGACAGGCCCAGCGTCACGCTTCGCGGCTGGAACGTCACCGCCACCGCTGCGGACCTGCGTCCGTGAGCCGCCTTGCCTCGATCGTGCTGATGGCGCTGGTCCTCGCCACGCCCGCCGCCGCGCAGCAGACGGAAACCGATGGCCAACGCTGGGCCCGTGAATGGGAGGAGCGGTTGCACAACGACTTCGGCTATCTCGCCCGCTATCGTGCCGACAATGCGAAGCTGACGCCGGGTCATTCCCGCATCGTCTTCATGGGCGATTCGATCACCGAGAACTGGGCCAGCAAGGTGCCGCAGTTCTTCGCGACCGAAAGGGTCGGGCGCGGGATCAGCGGGCAGACGACCTCGCAGATGCTGCTCCGCTTTCGCCAGGACGTGATCGACCTGCATCCCACGGTGGTGCAGATCATGGCGGGCACCAACGATATCGCGGGCAACACCGGCCCGACGACCGATGCGCAGGTGCAGGGTAATATCATGTCGATGGTCGAACTGGCGCAGGCCAACGGCATCCGGGTGATCCTCGCCTCCATCCCGCCCGCCGACCATTTCGAGTGGAAGCCGGGCGTGAACCCCGCCCCGCGCATCGCCGCGATGAATGCGTGGTTGAAGGATTATGCGGGTCGGGTGGGGGCGACCTATGCCGATTACTGGTCTGCCTTACATGTCGGCGACGCGCTGAACCCCGCTTATGGCACCGATGGGGTCCACCCGAACGAGGCGGGCTATGCCGCGATGGCGCCGGTCGCCGACGCCGCGATCAAACAGGCGCTCAGGGGCGCTCAGCCGCGCAGGATGCGATAGTTCAGCCGGGCGGTCGCGATCGGCCGGTCGCGATCCTCCTGCCAGGCGGTCGCCTCGACATTGGCGACCCGCTGGCCCAGCCGCAGGATCGTGCCGACCGCGCGCGTCGGGTGGTCGCGGCCGGTGCGCAGGTAATCGGTCGTCACCGTCACCGGCTTGATCCGCGCAGCCCCTTCGCTCGACAGCCGGTGGGTCAGCGCGGCGATCCCCGCCACCTCCAGCAACCCCGCGATCGCGCCGCCCTGGAGCAGGCCGGGCCAGCCCATGACATGGTCGCCGAACGGCATGACCAGTTGCGGAGCACCCTCCGCCCATTCGATCGAACAGCCGAGCCATTCGGCATAGGGTGGCAGGACCATCGCCTGGCCGATGGCGGTGCGGGGGGTGCTCATGGCTTCATTCCCATGAAGGTGCCCGCGACATGCGCGACGGGATCGTCGGGATCGCCGTCATGCGCGATCCCCCGGACGAAGGCGACGCTGCGGGTGATTCGATAGCATTCGCCGCGCCCGATCACGGTCCGCTGCGGCACGGCGGGGCGGAGGTAATCGACGCGCAGGTCCAGCGTCACATGCGCCTCGAAGCGTCCTCGCTTCAGCCAGACGGCGACGCTGGTCGCCATGTCCATCATCGCGACGATCGGGCCGGAGGCGATGACCCCGCTCGCCGGATCGCCGATCAGCCGTTCGTCATAGGGCAGCGCCAGTTCCGCCCAATCCGGCCCATGCGCGCGGTATGCGATGCCCAGATGCCGGCCATGCCCACCGCCCAGGCCGCCCATCGCGATGAAGCGTTCCATATCGAACCCCATGGGGCCATGATCTACACCACGGGAAAGCCAGTGCAAAAGGAGAGCGACATGCGGAACCGGGTGACGATCGCGGTGAAGGACGGCGTCGCCGATGTCCGCCTGTCGCGCGGGGACAAGCTGAACGCGATCGACCGCGCCATGTTCGATGCGCTGGCCGAGGCGATCCAGATGCTGGCAACACGAGTGGATGTGCGGGCGGTGGTGCTGTCGGGGGAGGGGGAGGGCTTCTGCTCCGGTCTCGACATGGCGGCGATGGCGGGGGGAGAACTGGCGGGGCTGGACCTGTCGGCGCGGACCCATGGACCCGCCAATGGGGTGCAGCAGGTGGCGTGGGGATGGCGGACGCTGTCCGTGCCGGTGATCGCGGCGGTGCACGGGGTGGCCTTTGGCGGCGGCACGCAGATCATGGCCGGGGCGGATATCCGGTTGGCGCACCCGGCGACCCGTTTCGCGATCCGGGAAGTGCATTGGGGGATCGTGCCGGACATGGGCGGCTTCGCCCTGTGGCGCGGGATGCGCGAGGATGTCTTGCGCGAATGGGTCTATACCGCGCGCGAGTTCGATGCGGCGGAGGCGCTGGCGGCGGGGTTCGTGACCCGGCTGGTGGAAGATCCGCGCGGGGAGGCGCTGGCCCTGGCGCGCAGGATTGCCGAACGCAGCCCTGATGCGGTGCGGAGCGCGAAGCGGTTGTTCGGGGCGATGGGGCGCGCACCCGAGGATATGCTGGCGATGGAAAGCGCCGAGCAAGTGGCGCTGATGCGGGGGGCGAACTTCCGCGAGGCGGTGCGGGCGAACATGGAACGGCGGCGGGCGGATTTCCGCGACGGTTGAGAGGGCGCTGCTCGCCCTCCCGCAACGATAGCCCCTCCCGCAGGCGGGAGGGGTTGGGGAGGGCATGGGGTCTCATGGAGCGCATGGCCTGTGGCTTTCCCTCCCCCATCCCCTCCCGCCTGCGGGAGGGGCGTGCTGCTTGGCAGGGCGATGGGCCAAACAAAAAAGGGGAGCCCTTCTCAGGACTCCCCTCTTTCCCGGCTCTTGCGAAATTACTCCGCGGTCGCCTTCAGGATCTTGCCCGGATTGCGGGGCGGCTCGCCCTTGGGGAGCGCGTCGACATGTTCCATGCCGCTCTCCACCTGGCCCCAGACCGTGTACTGACGGTCGAGGAAGCGCGCGTCGTCGAAGCAGATGAAGAACTGCGAATTGGCCGAGTTGGGATCGTTGGTCCGCGCCATCGAGCAGGTGCCGCGCACATGCGGCTCGGCATTGAACTCCTGCTTCAAATTCGGCTTGTCCGAACCCGACATGCCGGTGCCCGTGGGGTCGCCGCCCTGTGCCATGAAGCCCGGAATCACGCGGTGGAACACGACGCCGTCGTAAAAGCCTTCATTGGCAAGCCCGCCGATGCGCGCGACATGCTCGGGCGCGAGGTCGGGGCGCAGCGTGATCACGACATCGCCGCTCTCGAGCGTCAGGGTCAGCTTGGAAAAAGTCTCGGCCATAAGGGGTCTTCCTTGGTTGATCGCCCGCAGGTAGGCGTTCACACGCCCGCTGGCAAATCGAAGCGCCTCTCTATAGAGGCGTGACACCGCGTTCATGCACCGTCGAGGGAGGCCGAGATCAGCGACACCGAACTCCCCGAACTCGAAACCGAGACCCCGCCGGAAACCCAGTTGGACGAGGACGACCGGCTGAAGCCCGAATATGTGACGGCGGTACTCGACGCGCTGGACGCGGGCGACGACGAGGGCGCGCGCGCGCTGGTCGAGCCGCTCCATCCCGCCGACATCGCCGACCTGTTCGAACTGGTCGGCGACGAGGAGCGCGTCAGCCTGGCACGCGCGGTCGCGGACCTGCTGAACGGCGACGTCTTCGCCGAGATGAACGACTATGTGCGCGAGCAGCTTATCCAGGCGCTCGAACCGCATGAAGTCGCCGATATCGCCTCCGAACTCGACACCGACGACGCGGTGGCGATCATCGAGGACATGGACGAGGACGAGCAGCGTGCGGTGCTGCGTGCGCTCGACCCGGACGACCGCGCCGCGATCGAAGAGGCGCTGTCCTTCCCCGAGGAGTCCGCCGGTCGCCTGATGCAGCGCGAGCTGATCGCGGTGCCCGAGCATTGGACGGTGGCCGAGACGATCCAGTTCCTGCGCGACGACGAGGAACTGACCACCGATTTCTGGGAAATCTTCGTCGTCGATCCCGGCCATCGTCCGATCGGGACGTGCCAGTTGTCGTGGATTCTCCGCGCGCCGGGGCAGATCGTGATCGGCGACGTGATGAAGCGCGAACAGACGCTGATCCCGGTCGATATGGACCAGGAAGAGGTCGCGTTGCGCTTCCAGAAATATGCGCTGATCTCCGCCGCCGTGGTCGATGCCAGCGGGCGGCTGGTCGGCATGATCACCGTCGACGACATCGTCCACATCATCCAGCAGGAGGCGGGCGAGGACGTGCTGCGCCTGTCGGGCGCGGGCGAGGGCGACATCAACGAGCCGATCCTCGACAGCTATAAGAGCCGTGTCCGCTGGCTGCTCGCCAATCTGGTGACGGCGATGGTCGCCTCCTCGGTGATCGCGGCGTTCGAGGGCACGATCGCGCGGATGGTGGCGCTGGCCACGCTGATGCCGATCGTCGCCGGCGTCGGCGGCAATGCGGGGACTCAGACGCTGGCGGTGACGGTGCGCGCGCTGGCGACCAACCAGCTTACCCAATCCAACACCACCCGCGCGATCATGCGTGAGATCCGCGTGGCGATGATGAACGGGGTGACGGTCGCGGCGGTGATCGGGGTGGGGGTGAGCCTGGTCTTCGCCAACCCGGCGCTGGGCATGGTGATCGCGGCGGCGATGATGACCAATATCCTGGTCGCGGGGCTGGCGGGCGTGCTGGTGCCGGTGACGCTCGACCGGTTCGACGCCGACCCGGCGGTGGCGTCGTCGGTGTTCGTGACGATGACGACCGATTCGATCGGCTTCCTGGCGTTTCTGGGGCTGGCGACGGCGGCGGGGTTGACGGGATAGCGTTCCTCCCGTGCAAGGAAACCTCTGCGAAAGTCGGGACGTCGCCCAACATCATGCACCACCCCGGCGGAGGCCGGGGTCCAGTTGGGAAGCGATTGGAGTCATTTACCATCGTACGGCAACTGGGTCCCGGCCTTCGCCGGGATGGTACTGGGGCGTTTCGCAGAGAAATCCTGCAAGGGGAGGTGGCAGGCCGTCAGGCCTGACGGAGGGGTGTCGCGCTCTCGATAGGGGGACGCCCCTCCACCATGCTGCGCATGGTCCCCCTCCCCTTGCAGGGGAGGAATTTCAATGAATTGCACTCCCGATCAAAACTATGGCGGTCGGCTCATACCATGCTTATGATCGTCCCCCGCGCAGCCGGGGGGCCGCGTCGTTTTCACCACCCGCCCCAAAGCGGCCCAGTTAAGCAGCGCGCATGAATCGTTTTGCCATCGGTATCGCGGGTATATTTGTCATTCTGGCGATCGCGGTCGCCCTGTCGACCGACCGGCGCGCGATCCGCCCGCGCGTCGTCGGTGCGGCCTTCGCGCTTCAGGCGGGGATCGCGGTGCTGGTCCTGTACGTGCCCTGGGGCAAGAAGGTGCTGCAATGGCTGTCGGGCGGGGTCGCAGGGCTGCTCGGCTACGCCAATGAGGGGACCAAGTTCCTGTTCGGCGCGCTGGCGTCCGATCCGCTGGGCCGCAATTTCGCGATCCAGGCGCTGCCGGTCATCATCTTCTTCGCGGCCCTCGTCTCGATCCTCTATTATCTGGGGATCATGCAGTTGGTCGTGCGCTGGCTGGGCGGTGCGATCGAGAAGGTGATCGGCGTGTCCAAGGTGGAGTCGCTCTGCGCCGCCGCCAACGTCTTTGTCGGCCAGTCCGAATCGCCGCTCGTCATCCGCCCCTATCTGGCGAGTCTCACCCCGGCGCAGCTCTTCACCGTGATGACCAGCGGCATGGCGGGCGTGGCGGGGACGATCCTTGCGGCCTATGCCTCGATGGGGATTTCGATCGAGTATCTGCTGGCGGCCAGCTTCATGGCGGCGCCGGGCGGTATCCTGATGGCCAAGATCATCATGCCCGACCGGATCGAGCCGCCCGCCGGGCAATTGCCGCTGGGCGATGTGATCGAGGACGAGAAGATCGCGCTCGCCGAGGCCACGCACGACGAGGAAAAGCCCGCCAACATCATCATGGCGGCGGCGCAGGGTGCACAGACCGGCGTGAAGCTGGCCGTCGCGGTCGGCGCGATGGTGCTGGCCTTCGTCGCCCTGGTCGCGCTGGCGAACGGGTTGCTCGGCGGGCTGGGTAATATGATCGGGATTCCGGGGCTCAGCTTCCAGGCGCTGCTGGGTTATGTGTTCCAGCCGATCATGGCGCTGCTCAACGTGCCGTGGAACGAGGCGGGGATCGCGGGCGGGCTGTTCGGCGAGAAGATCGTGCTGAACGAGTTCGTCGCCTATATCGACCTGAGCAAGCAGGCCGCGCAGCTTTCCCCGCGCACCGTTGCGGTGGTCACCTTCTCGCTGTGCGGCTTCGCCAATTTCTCCTCCATCGCGATCCAGATGGCGGTGACGGGAAGCCTCGCGCCGAACCAGCGCCCGACCATCGCCCGGCTGGGTATCCGGGCGCTGGTCGCGGGGAGTCTGGCCAATCTGATGTCGGCGGCGCTCGCGGGGTTGCTGATCGCCTGATCGGGGTATGCCCCTCCACCACCGCTTCGCGGCGGTCCCCCTCCCCAAGCATGGCTTGGGGAGGATTGGGGATAACTGCTCAATTCCTCCCCATCTCCGATGGGGAGGGGGACCGCGCCCATAGGGCGTGGTGGAGGGGCATTGCCGCCCGCTTCCATTACCGCGTCGGCACGGGTTCCACACCGCTATAGTCGTAGAATCCCCGCTTGGTCTTGCGGCCATACCAGCCCGCCTCGACATATTTGATGAGCAGCGGGGCGGGGCGGAACTTCGGGTCGCCGGTGCCCTCGAACAGCACGCGGGTGATCTCCAGACAGGTATCCAGCCCGATGAAATCGGCCAGCGTCAGCGGGCCCATCGGATGGTTGAGCCCTAGCTGGCATGCCGCATCGATATCGGGGATCGTCGCCACGCCCTCGCCCAGCGCGAAGATCGCTTCGTTAATCATCGGCATCAGCACGCGGTTGACGATGAAGCCCGGCGCATCATTGGCATGGACGACGCGCTTGCCCAGTTCTTGCGCGAAGGCTTCGACCGTGGCGACCGTTTCGTCCGAAGTGGCGAGGCCGCGGATCAGTTCGATCAGCCCCATGACCGGCACCGGATTGAAGAAATGCACGCCGACGAAGCGCCCCGCATCGGGCGCGGCCTGCGCCAGCCGGGTGATCGGGATGGATGAGGTGTTGGTCGCCAGGATCGCGGTGTCGGACAGCCCCTGGCCGACCTCCTCGAAGATCGCGCGCTTGATGGCTTCGCGTTCGGTCGCCGCCTCGATCACCAGTTCGCATCCGGCGATGGCGGAGAGGCTGCCGACCGGTTCGATCCGCGACAGCAGCGCGTCCGCCTCGGGGCGGGTCGTCTTTTCCTTGGTCACCAGCCGGTCGAGCGCCTTGGCGATTCCCGCCTTGCCCGCCTCGGCCCGCTCGGCCGAGACATCGGCCAGCTTGACCGAATAGCCTGCCGCCGCCGACACTTGCGCGATGCCCGCGCCCATCTGCCCGGCGCCGATCACACCTACCGACTTCATCATGATACTCTCCTTATTCTTTGACAGTCGCCCTATCCGTTTCGGAACGTCACCGCCAGCAAAGGGGTTGGTCCAGCATGATTCGCATCGCCGCATTCTCGGTCCTCATCGGCTTCGCGATGCCCGTCACGGCGGCGGACCCCGCCACGCCGGTCCCGTCCAAGCTGAAGCTGTTCCGCGACTGGATCGTGACCTGCGACAATGGCGGCGGGTGCGAGGCGGCCTCGCTGTCGTCGGAGGACGGCATGTTGCAGGACGCTGGGCTGCTCGTCCGACGCGCGGCCGACGGGACGGTCGCGGTCAAGGTCGCGGACATGACCGGCAAGGCGCAATCCGCCAGCGTCCGGATCGATGGCCGGGCGGTGGCGACCGTCCCCCTGCCGCAACAAGCGGAGGGATGGCTGCGCGGCGCCCCCGCGACCGCGCTGGTCGCCGCCATGAGCCATGGTCGGCGCGCGGCGATCCTGACCCCCGATGCCAAGCCCGTGTCGCTGGCCGGCGCGTCGGCGGCCTTCCGCTATATCGACGAGCGGCAGAAGCGCGCCGGGACCACCAGCGCGCTGGTGGCGAAGGGGGCGGCGCGTTATCGCGGCAGGCCCCCCGTCCTGCCCGTCGTGCGGATCGTGACGCCGCCACCGGGCGCGGCCCCCTCCATCCCCAACGGGGCGATCGCCGACATGCGGCGGCGACTCGATTGCCGTAACAGCCTGGGCAGCCCGGTCAGTGCCGAATCCTATCGGCTGGACCGGCGCTCGACACTGGTGCTGATGTCCTGCGGCGCGGGGGCGTATAATTATCTGGTCAAGCCGCTGATCTGGCGCGACGGGCGGCTGGCCCCGGCGCGGTTCGACTTCGCCTTTCCCTTCGCCGGGGAGGCCAGGCCCGGCGGCGCGGTGACGTTGGTCAACAGCGAATGGTCGCCGACCGGACGGCTGTCGAGCTGGGGCAAGGGCCGGGGGCTGGGCGATTGCGGCGATCGGCAGTCGTTCGGCTGGGACGGCACGCGCTTCCGGCTGCTGGAGGCGGCGAGCATGACCGAATGTCGCGGCGCGATCGACACGCTGCATGTCTGGCGCACGCGCGCCGTCGGCATGGCGGCGCGATAGGCAAGGGAGAGAGGATCATGCTCGAACATCTGCCTGCATGGCTGGGCAAGGCGATGAGCGGCTGGCGCGCCGGGGTCGAATCGATCGCGGTGGTCCGGCCCGAACTGGCCCCGCCCGCCGCCCTGTCGCTGAGCAGCCCCGCCTTTGCCGACATGGGCCGCCTGCCCGAACGCTTCACCGCCGATGGGGAAGGGGTGTCGCCGCCCTTGATATGGGGCGATCCGCCGAGCGGGACCGCGATGCTGGCGCTGCTGGTCGAGGATGCCGATGCGCCCACGCCGCAGCCGCTGGTCCATGCGATCCTGTGGAAGCTGCCGCCGCACGCCGGGGACCTTCCGGAAGGCGCGATCGCGGCGGATGGTGCGGGAACGCCCGAAGGCGGCGATGTCGGGCGCAATTCCTATTTGGGCGAAGGCTGGTTGCCCCCCGATCCGCCGCGCGGGCATGGCGAGCATCGTTACGTGTTCCAGCTGTTCGCGCTGGATAGCCTGGTCGAGATCGGCGGCGCGACGCCGGGGCGTGGTGCGCTGGTCGAGGCGATGGCGGGGCATGTGCTCGCCGCCGGGGTGCTGACCGGCACCTATTCGCGGGAAGAGGAAGCGCCGGTGGGCCCGGTCGGCGCGGTGGTTCCCGCCTGATCGTCAGAGGGGCGGCGGTCGGGCATCAGCGGTGATGGACCCGACCGCGCCATGGTGAAGGCGCCGTCACCGATCAGGCGATCGGAAAGATCGGCGCTGCGCTGGTGATGGCCAGACCGGCGAAGACGACCGCGCCGACGAAGGAAGCGAGGATCTGGCGAGCCTGGAACGAGGTGAACATGGTGAAACTCCCTTGATGGTCCGGTCGTCCAACCATCTGGCGACCGATGCCAACAGCTTCGCAGGGAGCGTGCCAGTTCGATAAGTGACGGAAATCAGGCGTTTTCTATTTTGCCAATCGAGAAGTTGGGAATTTTTGCCAACGACCCTGCGGATTTTGCGCCATGTCGTGGCGCAATTCAGGCGTCGCCGAAAGCGCGGTCGCGGCCTTCGTTCTTTGCGCGGTAAAGAAGCGCGTCGGCGCGGGCGAAAAGCGTTTCCTGCGTATCATCGGGGCGGAAGGCGGTGATCCCCGCCGAGAAGGTGATCGGCCCCAGCGCTTCCCCGGTCTCGCGCACCCGCATCTGCCGCTCGCGCAGCGTGTCGCGGGCGCGCTCGACCAGTGCGAACGCCTCCTGGTCCGACAGGCCGGAAATCAGGATGGCGAATTCCTCGCCGCCATGACGGCTGACCAGATGGCCATGGCATTCCTTCGCCAGGATATTGCCGATCGCCAGCAGGACCCGGTCGCCCACCCCATGGCCATGCTCGTCGTTGATCCGCTTGAAACGATCGATGTCGCACAGGGCGAGATGGCAGGATGAGGCGGTCTGGAAGCATTGGACGAGCGCTTCGTTGAAGGCCAGCCGGTTGGCCAGCCCGGTCAGCGGATCGCGCCGTGCCAGCGCCCGCGCCTCGGCCAGCTTTTCGCGCAGCGTCTCGGCCTCGGCCGTCGCCTCCTGCAACCGGGCCTCGGTGGCGTCGATCCGCTTCAGCATTTCGCCGGTCAGCGTGGCGAGCGTGCTCAGCCCGATCGCGTCGCCGTGCCGAAGCTCTTCGGCATTGCGTGCCAGATCGACGCCGAAGGCGGAGGTGTCCGCCTGGATGCCGCGGATGATCGCCGCGAAGGTTTCCACCTGATCCTGGGTCTGTTCGGCCAGCGCGTCGGTTTGCACCTCGGCGGGGGGGACGATCAGCTGCGAGCGGCTGCGGGGTTTGCGTGAAGGCGATGGGGCGGCGGGTCGGGACGCGTTCTGCGGACCGCCCAGCCGGCAGATATCGTCGCGGTGCAGCCGGACGCCGCCGTCGATCAACGCCGCCACCGCCCGTGCCAGACTGCCGTCCGGGTCGGTCATGATGGCGTGGACGAACGCATAATGCGCCGGATCGGGGGACAGGCGATGATCGTCCAGAAACCGGCCGATCCGCCGAAACAGGTCATCGGTCGCGCGCGTCATGTTACGCCCGCCCAGTTCCGCATAATCCCCCACAGACATCGGACGCCCCCGTCACCCCCCTGCTCAGCGACGGGAGTCCAAGTCGCGCACCGCCGCCAGCGTCGTGGCGACATGCTCGGCCGGGTTCATATCGTCATGGACGAAGGCGATCTTGCCGTTGCGACCGATGACGTAGCTGGTGCGCGAGGTGATGTCGCGACCCTCGATCTGACGGCCCAGCGCCACGTCATACCCCTTCACGATCGCCGGACCCGCGCTGGCCACCGGGAACTTGCCCGCGCATTCAGCCTTGGAAAAGGCGGCGAGCTTGTCGACCGGGTCGGCGGACATGCCGATCACGCGCGCGCCGGCGGCGCGGAAGGCGTCGATCTTCTCGGCGAAGGCGCGCGCCTCCGCGCTGCATCCGCTGGTGAAGGCGGCGGGGAAGAAATAGAGGACGACCGGGCCATGGCGCAGCTGATCCTTCAGGTTCAGCGTGAAGACCTTGCCTGCCACCGCGCCGCGCGTGGTGAAGTCGGGAGCGGTGGCCCCCGGGCGAAGCGCCGCCGCAGCCGGAACCGTGGCCATTGCCAGAAGAACGCCCAGCAGTACGCGCATCACTCCACCTCTCACATTACCTATGCGTCAAACGTATCGCGTCGCGGGATTGGCGTCCATTGCTGATACATCCAAGCTGGCTTATCCCATGCCCCATGTCCGTACACTCTGCCGATATCGACCTGGCATTGAAGCTGGCCGACGCCGCCGGTGCCGCCATCCGGCCTTATTTTCGTCGCGAGATGGGGCTGGAGATCAAGGAGGATCGGTCGCCCGTCACGCTCGCCGACCGGGAGGCGGAGGCCGCCATGCGCCGCATCCTGGACGCGGAGCGCTCGGGCGACGGGATTCATGGCGAGGAATATGGCGTCAAGGCGGGCGTGACCGGTCGGCAATGGGTGCTCGATCCGATCGACGGGACGCGCAGCTTCACCGTGGGCCGCCCGATCTTCGGCACGCTGATCGCGCTGGTCGACAATGGCTGGCCGGTGCTGGGCATCATCGACCAGCCGATCGCGGGCGAGCGCTGGCTGGGCGTCACGGGCCGCCCGACCCTGTTCAACGGCCAGCCCGCGCGCACCCGCCCCTGTCCCGAACTGGCGGGGGCGGCGATCGCGACGACCAGCCCGCATCTGTTCGAGGATGACGACGTGCCGCACTTCATGGCGCTGGTCGGGGCGATCAGCGGCGACAGTCCGCGCCAGGGGCCGGTCTATGGCGGCGATTGCTATAATTACGGACTGCTGGCGAGCGGGCATATCGACATCGTCTGCGAATCGGGGCTGAAGCTGCACGACTTCGCCGCCCTGGTGCCGGTGGTCGAAGGGGCGGGCGGGCGCATGTGCGACTGGAACGGCGATCCCCTGACCGCCGACAGCGCGGGCCATGTGCTGGCGATCGGCGACCCCGCGCGGACCGAGGAGGTGCTGGAGGCGTTGCGCAATGTGCCGCATGGGGATCACCATCACGATCATTGATGCACGATCATTGGTGGATGCCTGGTGACAGACATGGCGGAAATGTCCGACCCCGGCGGGTTATGGTGGGTGAACGGCAGGATCGACCCGGGATCAAGGCCCCCTTTGCGGTCATACCGCTCAGCGGTGCTGGTGGCCCTGGCGATGCCGCTGGCCTTGCTTGGGGGCATTGCCGCGCCCTGCCAGGCGATGGAGCCGAAAATTGCGAGTGCGGACGAGCCGTTGCAATTTACCGGCTATGTCGTCGATCAGGCCCAGGTCCTGAATAGCGACGAAAAGCAGCGGCTTACTTTAAGGCTCGGGCGTTTTCAGCGGGAAACCGGTCATCAACTCGCGGTGGTGACGGTGAAAACCCTGCATGGTGAGGACGTGAAGGACTTCACCATGCGGCTCGCAAACCGGTGGGGCGTCGGCCGAAGAGACCTCAAGGACGGCATCGTGATCCTTGTGGCGCCGAATGACAGGAAAGCCAGAATTGCCGTTGGCATCGGACTGGAACAGCGATTGCCGGATGCGTTCTGCCAGCAGGTGATGAGCCGGATCATGGTTCCTGCTTTCGCGAAAGCGCGGATCGGGCAAGGCATAGAGCGGGGTGTGTCGGCGATCATCGAGAGGCTCCAGGCGTCAGCCCCCGGCGCGCGTTAGTCCCGGCTATCGGGCGACCGTGCCCATGTGGTGCCGAATGGCGCGTGACCTCAGAAAATCCCCAAAAACTTCTTCCGCTGTGCCTTGGCTTCGCCGGGATTGCCGCGTCCCTTTTCGTCCTTGGCGGTCGTGCCCCGCCCGACATCGTCGCGCTTGTCGCCCTTGGTCGTCCGCTGCGCACTCGCCCGCGCCCCCGACAGGACCGGGCCGCACGCTGCCGCCTTGGCGTCGCCGACATCGACGAACGCCAGCACCCCGGCCAGCGGCGTCGCCACCACCGCCAGCCCCAGCCCGGCCCCGGCGCGGGCGAGCAGGTCGCCGCTGATCGGCTGGATGGCGGGTGAGACGAAATGGCCGGTCAGCCCGACCGGCGACTGGCCGGAGAACAGGCTGAACTTCTTGGCGTCGGCGCGGATGGCCAGGTCGATCGCCTCGTTGCGGAAGCTGAAGCCGCCGCGCCCGATGATGACGTTCTTCGACGTGTCGATCAGGATCGGGTCCGCCGCCGCCACCCCGCCGCGCACGGTGAAGGCGATCAGCCCGCAATTGATTCGAACCGGCTCCTTCAATCGCTCCTCGAACATCTTCTGGACGAAGGTGCCCAGGTCCAGCTCGGCCAATTGCGCGTTGCGGGTCCATAGCGACCCGGCGGGCAGGACGAAGGCCATGCGGCCATTCGCACCGGCCAGCGAATCATGGATGGTGTCGCCGCGCCCTTCCAACTGGATACGGCCTTTGACCGTGCCCGTCGTCCCCGCTTCCGCCACGCCCCATCCGGCGAGCAGGCGGCCGAGCGGCGTCGGCGACAGGCGGATGTCATAGGTGATCCGGCTTGGCCGGGGCCGCGTGTCGAAGATCAGGTCCGACGCCACATCGCCCCGCGCCATCGCGAAGCGCAGCGGCGAGAGGGTCAGCTTGCCGCGCTCCAACTCCAGCGTCAGGTCGACATTGGAGATCGGCACCCGGCGCGACCGCACGGTGCGGATCGTCCACTTCAGATCGGCATCGAATCGCTGCATCGTCGCGATCGGCAGCGCGGCGTCGGGCAGCAGCATTTGCGGCCCCACCCCGGTCGCGGCGGCGGCGGCCTGCGCGCCCTTGCTCGCGACGATGTCGGGATTGTAACCGATGAAGGGCGCGGCATCGATGATGTCGAGCTTGGTCGTCGCCAGTTCCGAATCGAGATGCAGCCGCTCGCCATTGGTGACGGTCAGCTTGCCCGCCACGTCGCTGTCCCCGAAATGGCCGGTCATCCGGGTGAAGCGATAGACCTCGCCGTCCTTCACCAGTTGCGCGCGCAAGTCATAGGTGCGGGTGCGCGGGATGACGACGCCGATCACGTCGAGCAGCGTCGACAGATCCCTGCCCCGCGCCCGCGTCTTCAGCGGGACATTCTCGATCGCGGCGATCGAGGGCAGGGTGCCCGACACGTCGACCACATTGCCCGCCGCGCGCATCCGGGCGATCAACTCGTTCCTGCCGCGATTGGCGGTGGCGTCGGGCGACAGAAGCCGGGCGGTCAGGGTGAAGGGCGTGGCCCGGATCACGCCCTTGCCGCGAACCCCCACCGCCTTGCCGATCCGCGCGTCCTGCGACCGGATGTCGTCCAGCGCCAGGTCCGCCGTCACCCGCATCCGGGGATCGCGATAGCGGACCGTGGTGCCGGTCACATCGGCCGTGTCGATTCGCGGGAATTCCAGCGGCTTGCCACCCTTCTTTTCGCTGAAGGTCCATGTGTTGGTCCGGTGGTCTGGCGTCCATTCCAGGTCGACCGCGCCGTTTGTGAGCTCCAGCCAGGTGAAGCGCCGCTTTCCGAACAGCAGCGACAGCGGCGCGATCCGCGAATCGATCCGGTCGGCGGTGAACAGGTTCGGGCGGCTGGCCCAGCCGGGGTTGGAGATCGCGATCTTCTCGGCGACGAACTTGATCCGCCACGGCGCGAAATAGAGTTGGAAGTCGCCGCCGACCGTCACGGTCCGCTGGGTCAGTCGCCCGACGATCGATTCGAAGGGGGATCGCAGGAAGCGCCCCTTTGTGACGAACAGCACCAGCCAGATCGCAGCGATGACGGCGAGCAGTCCGACCGCGACTCGCAACGCCCAGCGCCGCCACCCGGCACGGGCAACGGTCGGGCGGGCGGAAGTGTCGGCCGCGGGCGCTTGATCCATGACAGCCCCAAGCGCCCGAGCGAGGCGCTGGTTCCGCCGGAGGGCCATGGTTGCATTCCGCCACGGCTTCGTCTAAGTGGCCCGCTTCCCGAGCGAGGTGTCACGAACGGCCCGGCCATCAGGGCTGCCGCGGCCGTTTCTGCCTTAGCTCCAGCGAAAGGACCAAAATGCCCAAGCTCAAGACCAAGAGCGGCGTCAAGAAGCGCTTCAAGCTCACCGCGACCGGCAAGCTCAAGCACGGCGTCGCCGGCAAGCGCCACCGCCTGATCAGCCATAACGGCAAGTATATCCGCCAGAACCGCGGCACCTCGGTCCTGTCCGATGCCGACACCAAGACCGTGAAGGCCTGGGCGCCTTACGGCCTGAACTGATCTCTGGAAGGGTAGAAAGATATGGCACGCGTCAAGCGGGGCACGACCACCAAGGCGAAGCATAAGCGGATTTTGGAACAGGCGAAGGGCTATTATGGCCGTCGCAAGAATACCATCCGCATCGCGCGCCAGGCCGTCGAAAAGGCCGGTCAATATGCGTATCGCGACCGCAAGGTCAAGAAGCGGACCTTCCGTGGTCTGTGGATCCAGCGCATCAACGCCGGTGTCCGGGCCGAGGGCCTGACCTATTCGCAGTTCATGCACGGCCTGAAGCTGGCGGGCGTCGAACTGGACCGGAAGGTCCTGGCCGACATCGCGATGCACGAGGGCGAAGCCTTCTCGGCGATCATCGCCCAGGCGAAGGCCGCTCTGCCGCAGGCCGCTTGAATAGCGACTGACGGTTAGCGCCGGAAATCAGGAAAGGGCGTCGGTGGGTTCCACCGGCGCCCTTTTCCTTTGGTTTCCGATGGAGCGCTCCTCCGGCTCTAGCCTTTGACCCTCAGCGCTCCCACATGCCCCGTGACATGGCGCTTCATCTGACCAAGGTCGCGTTCGGGGCGACCAGTATCGATCATCTGGCGGAACGGCTGAAGATCCGGGCACAGGAGGGGCCGGTCTACCTGACCACCCGCTATCTGCCCAAGCGGCATGAGGAAGTGGCGGGGCAGGGGTCGCTGTTCTGGATCCTGAAGCACCAGTTGGTCGCGCGCTCGCCGATCCTGTCTTTCGGAGAGGCCGAGGGCGGGCGCTGTGCCATCCATATCGATCCCGAACTGGTGCTGGTCCAGGCGCTGCCCCGCCGCGCGCATCAGGGATGGCGCTATCTGGAGGCGAACGACGCCCCGCCCGACCTCAGCGGCGCGGCGACGGGGATCGAGACGATGCCGCCGATGCTGGTCGGGAAACTGGTGGAACTGGGTTTGATATAGGGCGCACCCATTCCTCCCCTGTAAGGGGAGGGGGACCATCCGAAGGATGGTGGAGGGGTGTTCCCATCGGCGAGGAGTGTGAACCTCGCAACTGGTGACACCCCTCCGTCAGGGCTGCGCCCTGCCACCTCCCCTTACAGGGGAGGATCATGGGGACGTTATCCGGCCGGTACGATGTTCAGAATTTCGGCCCCGCCACCGCCGCGCGGGTCTTCTTCGGCGTTTCGGCGAACAGCTTGGCGATGGCGGTGTTGCGGGGGTCTTGCGAGGCGTATTCGCGCGCGGTCAGGCCGGCGACATTGTCGGCCTGGTCGGGATCGGCTCCCGCGGCGAGCAGTTCGCGGACCATGCCGATGTCGTAACGCTGCACCGCGCGGATCAGCGGCGTCTCGCCCGAGGCATTGCCGATATTGGGATTGGCCTTGGCGGCGGTCAGGATGCGGATCATTTCCGACTGGCCGCCGCCGACCGCCAGCAGCAACGGGGTGTTGCCGCGCCCGTCGCGCAGGTTCGGATCGGCCCCCTTCTGAAGCAGGAAGCGCAGATAGGTCTCGTCCCCGCGCTTGATGACGATGTGCAGCGCGCCTTCGCCGCTGGTCACGTCGCGGGTGTTGATGATGCTGGCGCCCGGACGATCGAGCATGTTGGTCACGTCGTTGCCCTTGGCCTCGCGCACCGCCTGGAGAAATTTATAGCTTTCCGACTGCATCATCTGCGCCGTGGCGGGCATGGCGATGACACCCAGAAGCGCGGCGGCGAACAGGGGGCGAAGGGACATGAAAGGTGATCCTGAGCAATGGAGCATGGCTTGCAACCGGCGATTTATCACAGCAAGGCTGTCGACGTCATGACCCGAATATTCCCGTCCGCCCTGCTGCCGCTGGCCCTGATGCTGGCCGGTTGCGGTTCCTCCCAGCCGGAGGCCGAGCCGCCGCTGGCCGGGGCGAAGATCGGCGGGCCGTTCCGCCTGACCGCCGCCGATGGCCGCACCGTCACCGACCGCGACTATGCCGGGCGGTATCGCATCATGTATTTCGGCTACAGCTTCTGCCCCGATGTCTGCCCCACCGACATGCAGGCGATCGGCGCGGGGCTGAAGCTGCTGGAACAGAGCGCGCCCGAAAAGGCGGCGCGGATCGTGCCGATCTTCATCACCGTCGATCCGGCGCGCGACACGCGCGAGGTGGTCGGCCGCTTCGCCACCACCTTCCACCCGCGCTTCGTCGGACTGACCGGCACCGAGGCGCAGATCGCGGCGGTGGAAAAGGCCTATGCCATCGTGGCGCAAAAGGGCGATCCCTCGCCCGGCGGCGGCTATCTGATGAACCATAGCAAACAGGCCTATCTGATGGACCCGGACGGCAAACCGATGGCGCTGCTGCCGACGGATGAAGGCCCCAAGGCGGTGGCCGACACGCTGGACCAGTGGGTCCGATAATGGAGCGCTTCTGGGAAAAGCCGATCGAAAGCCTCGACCGCGCGCAATGGGAGGCGCTGTGCGACGGTTGCGGCAAATGCTGCATCCACAAGCTGGAGGATGAGGAGACGGGCGAACTGGTCGCGACCAACGTCGCGTGCCGCCTGCTCGACCGGCGGAGCGGGCAATGCTCCAACTACCGCCATCGCCGCGCCTATGTCAGCGAGTGCGTGCGGCTGACCATGGGCAATGTCCGCTCGATCGACTGGTTGCCGACCACCTGCGCCTATCGCCTGCGCGCGGCGGGCGAGGCGCTGCCCGAATGGCATTATCTGGTCTGCGGTGACCGCGAGGCGGTGCATCGCGCAGGGCAATCGGTGCGCGGCTGGACGATCAGCGAGGACGATGCCGGGGATTTCGAGAATCACATCGTGGACCGCGAATTATGATCGACGAGGTCGTCCGCCACCCGACCGCCAAGACCATCCGCCTCAGCGTCGATCCCGCCACCGGCACCGCGCGGCTGATCGTTCCGCGCCGCGCGGGGCTGAAGTCCGCGCTCGCCTGGGCCGAGGAGAAGAAGGACTGGATCGCCGAGCAGCGCGCCCGCCTGCCCGACCCGCGACCCTTCGTGCCCGGCGCGACGATCCCGTTCGGCGACGTGACGCTGACGCTGGAATGGCGGGAGGGGCGGGCCCGCGTCATCCAGCGCGAGGGGAACCGGCTATGCGCCTCCGGCCCGATCGAAACGCTGGGCCGCCGGGTCGAGGCGTGGTTGAAGCGACAGGCGCTGGAAGTGCTGGCGCGCGAGACGGCGGAGGTCGCGCGGGCGGCGGGTGTCACCGTGACCAAGGTCAGCGTCGCCGACCCCAAGGCGCGCTGGGGAAGCTGTGCCTCCACGGGCGCGATCCGCTATAGCTGGCGGTTGATCCTGGCCCCCGATTTCGTCCGCCGCGCCACCGTCGCGCATGAGGTCGCGCACCGCGTGCATATGAACCACGCGCCCGTTTTCCACGCGCTGGTCGCCGAATTGCTGGGCGAGGACCCGACGCCGGCCACCGCCTGGTTGCGGCGACACGGCGCGGGACTTCACTGGTACGGGCGGTCGTCCTGACGATCGCGGGTTGAGCCGCGCGGCGGGTTGGGGTTGGCCCGACCCTCACGCGGAGCCCCGCCATTGCCGCGCCCGGTCACCCGGTCGATCCATGCCTGATCCAGCCTTTGTTGCGGGGCGGGGGCCTGTGCGGGCGGCTGACCCGAGGGTGGCGACGGCACGGACGCGCCCGGTTGCGGCTGCTGGATCGGGATGGGCGCACCGGGGTTGCGGCGGGTGGGGATCTCCATCGTCTCGTCGCCTTCCTGCGCCTCTCCGGCGACCGGCGGGGGCAGGGGATTGCCATCGGCATCGACCCCGGCCACGCCATTGTCGGGCTGACCGAAATAGCTCTCCTCATCGGGCTCCAACTGCCAGTCGGGCAGGGTCACCTGGGTATCGAACTGTTCGATCGGGCGGTTGGCGGTGGCGACGCGCATATAGTCGGCGAAGGCCTTGGCAGGGGCGCTGCCCCCGTGCAGCCCGGCAACCGGCTTGGCATTGTCGCGTCCCATCCAGACGCCGGTGGTGATCCCGCTGGAGAAGCCCAGGAACCAGCCGTCTTTCAGGCTGGTCGTCGTGCCCGTCTTGCCCGCGACCGGGCGACCGATCTGCGCGGCGCGGCCGGTGCCGGTGTTGACCGCGGTCTGGAGCAGGTCGGTCATCTCCGCGGCGACGAAGGGCGCGACCAGCACATGGCTGCGATCGACCTCATGCGTGTAGATGGTCTGGCCGTTCGCCATGACCTTGGTGATGCCATAGGGGGTGACCTTCACGCCCTTGTTCGCGACGCTGGCGAAGGCGCTGGTCATGTCGATCACCCGCACTTCCGAGGTGCCGAGCACCATCGAGGGGTGGGTGTTGACCGGCGTGGTGATGCCGAAGCGGCGCGCCATGTCGGCGACCGTCTGGAACCCGACCTCCTGGCCCAGCTTGGCCGCGACCGTGTTCAGCGAATAGGCGAAGGCGGTGCGGAGCGAGACGCTGCCCGAATTGCGGCGCGAATCGTTGCGCGGGGACCAGCCGTCGATGGTGACGGGTTCGTCGACCACCTGGTCCTCGGGCTTGTGCCCGGCCTCCAGCGCGGCGAGATAGACGAACAGCTTGAAGGCGGACCCCGGCTGGCGGACCGCCGTCACCGCGCGGTTATAGTTGGTGGAGACATAATCCTTGCCCCCCACCATCGCACGCACCGCGCCGTCCCGGTCCAGGCTGACCAGCGCGCCCTGCGTCCCCGGCGGCGCATCGGCGCGGATCGCGGCATCGGCGGCACGCTGCATATTGAGGTCGAGTGTCGTCCACACATCGAGCGGCGCGGTCTGCTCGTCGATCAGCGTGTCGAGCTGGGGCAGTGCCCAGTCGGTGAAATAGCGGACCGAATTCTGCTTCGGCTCGGGCGCGAGTTTCAGCGCCTTGGGATCGGCATCGGCGGCCTGGGCGGCGGTGATGAAGCCGTTACGTTCCATCTGGCCGATGACCACGCCCGCGCGGCCCACGGCGGCCTCGGCATCGGCGGTCGGGGAATAGTTGGACGGGGCCTTGACCAACCCCGCGATCACGGCGGCCTCCGACAGGCTCAGATGATCCGCGCCATGGCCGAAGAATTTGCGGCTCGCGGCATCGATGCCGTAAGCTCCGCCGCCATAATAGACCTTGTTCAGATAGAGTTCGAGAATCTGGTTCTTTGAGAATTTCAGCTCCATCGCCAGCGCCAGGATCGCCTCGCGAATCTTGCGCCCGAACTTCTTCTGGTTGTTCAGGAAGATGGTGCGCGTGATCTGCTGGGTAATGGTCGAGCCGCCCTGTTTCCAGCGGCCCTTTTCCACCCGCACCTCGACCGAGCGGGCGATGCCGATCGGATCGACGCCGGGATGCTGGCGGAACCGGCGGTCCTCGACCGCGATCGTCGCGTCGCGCATGACAGTGGGGATGCGATCATAGGGCAGCCATTCGCCATAACTCGGCCCGAGCGAGACGATCACCGTGCCGTCGGCGGCATGGACGCGGATCATCTGGCCGTTGGGCGAGGACTTAAGCTCCTCGAAACTGGGCAATTGCGACTTGGCGACGAAGACCGCGATCGCCAGCGCGCCGACCGCCAGCACGGCCAGGCCGATCAGGATCTGCAAGGTTACGACGATCCGGCGCCGCCAGGGAGAGCGGGGCTTGGAGGAGCGGGGCCGGGGTGACCGGGAAGACGACGCGCGAGGCATGGGACGGCTCGCGAATTACAGGGCTTTGGACATGACCACAAGCGGGATGCCCGACCCGATATTGCGGCGTGATGAACCAAAGATCGGCGTGGTCCCGCAAAGCTGTTAATTTTTTGTCCGTGATACGCTAATAGACAAACCAAGCCGAATTCCGTCAGGGGGGCGTAATTGGCGGAAAGGATGGGCATGGAACAGATCGAACAGCAGCAGAGCATGTCGGCTGAACGTCGGTCGGGCCAGCGGCATTCGGCCGTCCTTCTGCTGGGCAAGGTGTGCGGCGACGTGCCCGGCGTCTGCCTGGTCCATAATATTTCGGCCAATGGACTGATGGCGCGATTCGTCGACGTGCCGGTCGTGGGCGAGGCGATCCGTATCGAGGTGCGCGGCCTGCCGCCCGTCTCCGGCACGGTCCGCTGGGTGCGGGGCAAGAAGGCGGGCGTGCAGTTCGATGCGCCCCAGCCCTATCAGAACATCTTCTCGTCGGAGAATGAGGACGGGACGATCCCCCGCCCGCCGCGCTTCCCGGTGACGCTGGCCGCCGAGGTTCGGCTGGGCGACCGGAAATTCGCCAGCGAACTGATCGACGTCTCCGCCGGTGGCGCCAAGCTGGTCGCCGACGATCCGGTTCAGCCCGGACTGGCGGGGCATATCGTCATCCGCCCGATGGGGACGGCGCTGTTCGGTACGATCTGCTGGGTGAAGGACGGCCGCTTCGGCTTCCGCTTCGTCTCGCCCCTGCCCATCGACACGCTGGCGGCGATCGTCGCGGCGCGGTGAGCGTAGCTTGGGTGAGGGGTCGAGCGAGCCCAAAGGCTTGCGCGCTCATCGAGCGCTCACCCCTCACCCAGCTCCGACCAAGCCTTTGCTTCGCAAAGGCCAAGTCTGCGCAACCCCCTCCCCTCGGAGAGGGGCGAGGGGAGGAAATGCCATGATATGTCGGTCTACCCTGGCTTTCGCGGGCATGACATAACGGGCCATCGGCCCATTTCACGATGTTCGGGAAAAAATCTGGTGCGGTCGAGAAGACTCGAACTTCCACGGCCTTTCGGCCACAACGACCTCAACGTTGCGCGTCTACCAATTCCGCCACGACCGCACTCGATAGTCACCACCGGCAAGCCGGAGGGCTGGTAGGCGGGTGCCCCTAGCAAAGCGATACGGGTAGCGCAATGGCTTTCGTGCGAGCGCATGGCGTCGGCGATATTCGATGACTTTCGCCGGACCCGCATCGCGCATAGGGAGGACGGATGACGACTATCCTCCGCCCCGATCGTGCCGAGGCGCGCCGTCTGCTCGGGCTGGCCTGGCCGGTGATGCTGACCAGCCTGAACTGGACCATCCTGCACGTCACCGATGTCGTGGTGGTCGGCCGCGTCGGCGAGCATGAGGTCGCCGCGCTCTCGGCCAGCCGGTCGCTGACCTATGTCGCGATCGTCACCGGTCTGGCCTGGCTGTCGGGCGTGCTGGTCCGCGCCTCGCGCGCCGATGGCGCGGGCGACCTGCCCGCGACGGGGCAGGCGCTGCGCGACGGGCTGGTGCTCGGATCGATTTTGGGTGTGGCCGCGATGCTGATCCTGGGGCTGGGCGGGGCAAGCCTGTTGCGCGGGATCGGGGTGGCCCCCGCGCTGGTCGAGCCGGGCGCACGGGTCGTGGCGGTGATGGCGCTGGGCTATCCGTTCCAATTGGTGCTGGTCGCGGCGAGCTTCTTTCTGGAGGGGATCAGCCGCCCGCGCCGGGTGACGGTGGTGAATCTGTCGATCCTGCCGATCAATGCGGTGCTGGCTTGGGCGCTGGCGGGCGGGGAACTGGGCTTTCCGGCACTCGGCGCGGTCGGGGCGGCGCTGGCGACGGTGATCGCCTCGGCGCTGGGCGCGGTGGCGATGGTGGCGAGCGCCATGACTTTGCCGCGCGGCGCCTTGCGGGGCGTGCGGCGGATGGATCGCGCCGCCTGGACCCCAACCCTGACGGGCGCGGTGGAGCTGGCGCGGTTCGGCTTCGTCCCCGCCATCGCCTCGGGATTGGAACTGGCCGGGTTCGCCATCCTGATCGCGCTGTCGACGCGGCTGGGGGATGCGACCGCACACGCGTTCCAGATCGTTTTCTCGATCCATAACGTCACCTTCGCGCTGGCGCTCGGCCTGGGATCGGCGGCGGGGGTGCGCGCGGGCAATGCGGTGGGCGAAGGCACGGCGTCGGCGGCGGTCCCGCGCACCCTGATGGCGGTCACGCTCGCCGCACTGGCCATGGGGGCGTGCGGCGTGGCGCTGCTGGCCGGGGCGGGGCCGCTGGTCGGCCTGTTCCCCGCCCAGGCCGATGCGCATGGCGTGGCGGCTGCGATGCTGCTGATCTGGGCCCCGTTCATCCTGTTCGACGGGGTGCAGGTGGTGCTGGTCTATGCGCTACGCTCGCTGGGGGATCAGGTGGCGGCGGGGATCAACAGCATCATCGCCTATTTCATCGTCACCGGCGGCGCGGGATGGTGGCTGGTCGCGCATGGCTGGGGCGCGCAGGGCCTGGCCATCGCCTCGGGTGTGGGCATGCTGATCGCCGCGCTGCTCCACGGTGCGCGGTTCGCGATCATCGCGCGGCGATTGCGTGAGTAGCGTGACCTTCGACTTCGCTCAGGCTGTACGGGGGTGGGGAAATAGCGCCAAGTAACCCTCGCTCCGTTCCGCCTGAGCGAAGTCGAAGGCCCACGCTACGCCCGCCTGTCAGTTCCCGCTGCCCTCCCCCGCGAAGCTCAGGTCCAGCCGCTTGGAGCTGGGCGGCACGTCGAGCTTGGCCGAGTTGAAGTCCATCGATGCACCCGGCCCCAGGGTCCGCTGCTGCGGCGCGATGGCCCAGGAAAAGACGACGCGGCCCTGCGCGTCCTTCAGCTCGGCGCGCAGGTCGGGCACCCGCTGCTGCGTCGATGACGGGTTGATGATCTGACCCGAGATGGCGAACAGTTCCGAACCGTTTTCCAATTCGCGCCGCTCGATCGGGTTGGAGCGGAGTTCCAGCGCCGACTCCGTGCTGCCCAGGCCCAGCCAGCCGCCGATGCCCGGCATGCCGGTCCACAGGATCGCCGCCGTCGCGATCAGCATCAACAGGCCCGCCGCGATCGCGCCGATGGTCCAGCGCCGCACCGGGTTGCGCCGCGCGCGGAAGGGCGGGCGATGTGCGAAGGCGTCGAACCCGGCTTCGTCCTGCGACAGGATCGGCGGGGCCGGGGGCGGCACGACGACCGATGGAGGGGGCGGCGGCGGCGTTTCGGACACGCTCTCCGGAAACAGGTCTTCCTGTGCAGGCGTCGCGACCGGCGAAGGGGGCAGTTCGGGCTCGGGCGGTGACTGGAACCAGCTGTGCCGGCAATTGGCGCAGCGCACGGTCCGCCCCTCCAGCCCGATCGCGCTGTCGGGCACCAGATAGCGGGTGCGGCACTCGGGACATTCGAGGATCATGCGGGCGGGCACTTCAACGGACAGGACGGATCGACAGACGGACAGGCCATCCTGATCAGGCCCCCCGAAAGGCCAGTAAGCACGCCGCCCATATGCGTGGCAAGCTTGAAGCGCGGGGCGGGCCATGCCAAGGCCATGACAGCATGGCGAACATCGTCCAGTTCGAGAATGTCGGCCTTCGCTATGGCGCGGGCGAGGAAACCCTGTGCGACGTCAGTTTCACGTTGCGGTCGGGGCAGTTTTACTTCCTGACCGGGGCCAGCGGCGCGGGCAAGACCTCGCTGTTGCGGCTCTTATATCTGTCGCAGCGTCCCAGTCGGGGAATCATCCGGCTGTTCGGCGAGGATGCGGTGATCCTGCCGCGCGACCGGCTGCCCGGATTCCGGCGGCGGATCGGCGTGGTGTTCCAGGATTTCCGCCTGATCCCGCATCTGTCGGCGGCGGACAATATCGCGCTGCCCCTGCGGGTCGCAGGCATGGCCGAATCGGAGATCGCGCGCGCGGTGCGCGAGATGCTGGCCTGGATCGGCCTGTCCGAACGCGCGGGTGCGCGCCCCGCGACGCTGTCGGGCGGGGAGCAGCAGCGGGTGGCGATCGCCCGCGCCGTGATCGCGCGCCCTGAACTGCTGGTCGCCGACGAGCCGACGGGCAATGTCGACCCGGTCATGGCGGAGCGGCTGATCCACCTGTTCAACTCGCTCCACCGGCTGGGGACGACGGTGGTGATGGCGACGCATGACTGGCATCTGATCGATCGGGTGCCGGGGGCGCATCATCTGCACCTGGAGGGGGGGCGGCTGGTCGATCCCGAACCGCCCGAAGCCGACTCCCCGGCACCGCCGCCCCCCTCGACGATCGTGCGGAGCGGCCTGTGACGCGCGGCGGCAAGCCACGGGCGACGGGCGCGGAGGCGCGGGCTCTGGACGATGTCGGCGGCGCGCATGTGATGAGCTGGGTCATCGCGATCATGCTGTTCCTCACCCTGCTGGCCGGGGCGGCGGGGCTGGGGACGGCGCGGGCGGCGGGCGCGCTCGACCGGCAGATGGCGGGGCGGCTGACCGTCCAGATCGTCGAGGGTGAGACGCAGCGGCGCGATGCGGCGGCGGCGCGGGTGCTGGCGGTGCTGCGCGGCCTGCCCGATGTCGCCCGCGCGACCCCGGTGCCGCAGGCCGATCTGGCGCGGATGCTGCAACCCTGGCTGGGTAAGGATGCGGAGGCTGCCGGACTGCCGGTGCCCGCGCTGATCGATGTCGACCTGACCAGCGATGCGGGGACCGCCATTACGCGCGTCGGCGCGGCGGTGATGCGCGCCAGCCCGGCGGCGCAGGTCGATGCCCATGCGACCTGGCTGGGCCCAGTCGGGCGATTGCTCGACACCGCCGCCTGGCTGGCGGGGGCGATCATCCTGTTGATGCTGGGCGCGACCACGGCGGTGGTCATGCTGGCGGCGCGGGCCGGGCTGGAGGCGCATCGCGCGACGATCGAGGTCATCCATATGCTGGGCGCGACCGACCGGCAGGTCGCCCGACTGTTCCAACGGCGGATCGCGCTGGATGCCGGGATCGGCGCGGTGGTGGGCGGCATGGTCGCGGGTGGTGCCATCCTGCTCGTCGCACGCCAGATCGGGGCGCTGGAGTCCGAATTGCTGGGCGGAATGCGGCTCGGCGTCGGGGATGTGGCGATGCTGGTCGCCTTGCCCCTGGTCTTCGTGGCGCTGGCGGTGATCGCGGCGCGGCTGGCGGTGCTGGCCCAGATGCGGCGGATGCTCTGATGCTGCGGTTGATCGGATTGGCGGCGCTTGCCTGGTGCCTGGGGTTCGCGGCCTTCATGCTGACCCTGCCGCACCCGCTGGAGCACAACACCACCGACGCGATCGTGGTGCCGACCGGCGGGCCGGGGCGGATCGATCGCGGCATCGCGCTGCTCCAGGCGCATCAGGCCAAGCGGATGCTGGTGACCGGAGTCGCGCCCGGCGTGCGCCCGATCGACCTGGCGCGCACCTATCGCACCTCGCCCGCGCTGTTTTCCTGCTGCATCGACCTGGGCGGAGAGGCGGTCGACACCCGCTCCAATGCCGAGGAGACGGCGGGCTGGGTGCGCCAGCATCGCTATCGCACGGTCCGGCTCGTCACCTCCGACTGGCATTTGCCGCGCGCGAAGATGGAATTGACGGCGGCGCTGGGGCGCGACGTGCTGGTGATGGGCGACGGGGTGCCGTCCCAGCCGCGGCTGGGCACCCTGATCAACGAATATAACAAGCTGATCCTGCGCCGAATCGCGCTTTGGACGGGAGTGGGGGCGTGATCCTGTTTCGCAACATCGTCTTCGTGGCGATCTTCTATCCGGTGTCGGCGGTGATGGCGCTGCTGTCGCCACTGATCGCGGTCGGCGGTCGGCGCGCGGTGATCCACTGGGCGACGACATGGACGCGCTTCCATCGCCTGTGCACGCGCTGGCTGCTGGGCATTCGGGTGAAGGTGGAGGGGACGCGCCCGACGACGCCCGCGCTCTATCCCGCCAAGCATCAGGCGATGTTCGAGACCATGGAACTGCAACGCATCCTGGGCGCGCCCGCCATGGTGCTGAAGCGCGAACTGGCCAACATCCCCCTATGGGGCTGGGCGGTGCGGAAGTACGGCGCGATCGTCGTCGATCGTTCGGCCTCGGCCAAGGCGATGCGCGGGATGATGCGCGATGCGCGGGTGGCGGTGGATGAGGGGCGGGCGATCATGATCTTTCCCGAGGGCACGCGCGTGAAGCCGGGCGAGATGCCGCCGCTCAAGCCCGGTTTCGCGGGGCTTTACCGGATGCTCAACCTGCCGGTGGTGCCGGTGGCGACCGATTCGGGGCTGGTCTGGCCGCGCAAAGGGTTGAAGCGACCGGGGGTGGTGACACTGCGCTTCGGCGAGGTGATCCCGCCGGGTCTCCCGCGCGCGGAGGCCGAGGCCAGGGTGCATGCGGCGATGAATGCGCTGGAATCCTCCCCGGTACGGGGACGGGGACCGCGCCCATAGGGCGTGGTGGAGGGGGCGTGCCACGAGGGACGTCCTGTGTGGCCATGCCCCTCCACCACCCGGCTACGCCGGGCGGTCCCCCTCCCCAAGCATAGCTTGGGGAGGATTTACTCTGCGTGATTCCGCCCGAAATCCTCTCTCGCATCGTCCTGGCCTTGGTCGATGATCGAGCGGCGGATGGCGCGGGTGCGGCTGAACAGGTCGAACAACTCGTCGCCCTTGCCCCAGCGGATCGCGCGTTGAAGCTGGCTCAAATCCTCGGAAAAGCGCTGGAGCATCTCCAGCACCGCCTCGCGATTGGTCAGGAACACGTCGCGCCACATGGTCGGGTCGGAGGCGGCGATGCGGGTGAAGTCACGAAAGCCACCGGCGGAATATTTGATGACCTCCGACTGGGTCACTTCCTCCAGGTCGCTGGCGGTGCCGACGATGGTGTAGGCGATCAGGTGCGGCAAATGGCTCGTCACCGCCAGCACCCGGTCGTGATGGTCGGGGGCCATCAACTCGACATCCGCGCCCAGCCGTCGCCAGAACTCCGCGACCCGCTCGACCGCCAGTTCGTCCGCACCCTCGGGCGGGGTGACGATGCACCAGCGCTTCTGGAACAGCGTGGCAAAGCCCGCCTCCGGCCCGCTGCGCTCGGTGCCCGCCACGGGGTGCGCCGGGATGATCGTCGCGCCGGGCAGGGCTTCGGTCAGCGCGGCGAGGACGGCCGTCTTGCTGCTTCCCACGTCGGAGACGATCGCTTCGTCGGGCAGGTCGTCGGCGAACTCGGCCGCGACCGCGCCCATCGCGCCGACCGGCACGCACAGGATGACGAAGTCGGCGTCGATCACGCTCGCGCCCGCCGTGTCCGCGACATCGTCGGCGAGGTCGAGCGCACGCACCGTCTCGCGCACCGCCGGGTCGGCGTCGTAAGCGGTGATCCGCGCGGTCGGCATCGCCTTGCGCGTCGCCCGCGCGACCGAGGAACCGATCAGCCCCAGCCCGATGATGGTGATCCGCGCGAAGGGCAGCATCAGGCCCCCTTCGCCTCAGACTCGACCATGGCACGAAGCGCGGCGATGACGCCCTTCACCTCATCCTCGGTGCCGATGGTGATGCGTAAGGCATGGCCCAGCCCCTGGCTGGGCAGCCAGCGGACGATATAGCCTGCGTCCATCAGCCCATGATAGGCCCGCTCGGCGGTCAGTTCGCCTTCGAACAGCACCAGCGAGAAATTCGCCTTGGACGGTACGCAGCGCAGGCCCGCATTGCCCAGCGACGCGATCTGTTCCTCGAACCAGCCGAGCCACTTGGCATTATGCGCGCGCGACGCCTCGACAAAGGCGCGGTCGTGGATCGCCTCGATCGCCGCATTCTGGCCTGCGATGGTGACGTTGAACGGCGCGCGGATGCGGTGCAGCGCGTCGATGATCGGGGCAGCGGCATAGCCCCAGCCGATCCGCTCGGCGGCGAGGCCATGAATCTTGGAGAAGGTACGCGACACCAGCACGTTGGACGCGCGCTCGGCCAGCGTCAGCCCGCCGTCATCCTCGCCTTCCGCCAGATATTCGGCATAGGCCTGGTCCAGTACCAGCAGGACATGCGGCGGCAAACCGGCGTGCAGCCGCGCGATCTCGCCCGCGCCCGCATAGGTGCCGGTGGGATTGTTGGGATTGGCCACGAAGACGACTTTGGTCTTCTCCGTCACCGCCGCCAGGATAGCATCGACATCGGTGGCATAGTCGTGATCGGCGACCACCACCGGCTCCGCACCGACGCGGCGGGTGGCGATCTCATAGACCGCAAAGCCGTAGCGGACATGGATGATCTCATCCCCCGGCCCCGCGAACGCGCCCGCCGCCAGGTGCAGGATCTCGTCCGAACCGGTGCCATAGATGATCCGCGCCGGGTCCAGCCCATGCACTTCGCCGATCGCCTCGCGGAGCGCGGTCGCGCCCGCGTCCGGGTAACGCTCCAGCTTGGCGGCGGCGGCGGCGAAGGCGGCGCGCGCCTTCTCGCTCGTCCCCAGCGGATTCTCGTTGGACGAGAGTTTGGCGACCATGCGCCCGTCATCGGTCGTCGCGCGGCCGGGGACATAGGGCGCGATGGCCTTGACCCAGGAAATCGGTTCGGGGGCGGTAAGATCGGTCATGCGACCCGCCATAGCGGCCTCGCCCTTGCGTTGCCAAGCATCGCGGCCTAGCGGATATCGCTCCATGGCCGCTTCCGTTTCCGCGCAATCCCTTGGCGACGACCAGCGTTTCGGTCTGTCCCGGCATGTCGTCCTGCCCGGGCCGCTCCGGCTGGACGGCGGTGGCCTGCTGTCGCCGGTCGAGATCGGGTACGAGACCTATGGCGCGCTGAACGCGGACGGCTCCAACGCCATCCTGATCTGCCACGCGCTGACCGGCGACCAGCATGTCGCCTCGCCCCATCCGCGCACCGGCAAGCCCGGCTGGTGGACCCGCCTGGTGGGCGAGGGCAAGCCGATCGATCCGGCGCGGCATTTCATCATCTGCTCCAACGTCATCGGCAGTTGCATGGGCTCGTCCGGCCCCGCGACCACCGACCCCTCCACGGGCGAGCCCTGGGGGATGCGTTTCCCGGTCATCACCATCCGCGACATGGTGCGTGCGCAGGCGATGCTGCTCGACCATCTGGGCGTCGGCCGGTTGAAGGCGGTGGTCGGCGGCTCGATGGGGGGGATGCAGGCGCTAAGCTGGGCGGCGACATTCCCCGAGCGGGTGCGCGCCTGCGTCATGGTCGCCTCCACCGCGCGGCACTCGGCGCAGAACATCGCCTTTCACGAAGTCGGGCGACAGGCGATCATGGCCGACCCGAAATGGCGCGGCGGGGCCTATTACGAGGCCAACGACCCGCCCGCCGCCGGTCTGGCGGTCGCGCGGATGGCGGCGCATATCACCTATCTGTCGGAAGCGGGCCTGACCGAGAAATTCGGCCGTCGCCTCCAGGCGCGACCCGACCGGCCGGACGGGGCCAAGAGTTTCGGCTTCGATGCGGATTTCCAGGTCGAAAGCTATCTTCGCCATCAGGGACTGAGCTTCGTCGACCGGTTCGACGCGAACTCCTATCTCTACATCACCCGCGCGCTCGATTATTTCGACTTGGCCGAGGAGCATGGCGGGCTGCTCGCCAATGCCTTCCGGGGCACGCGCACGCGCTTCTGTCTGGTCAGCTTCGACACCGACTGGCTTTATCCCACGTCCGAGTCGCGTGCCGTGGTGCAGGCGCTCAACGCGGCGGGGGCGGCGGCGAGTTTCGTGGAACTGTCCAGCCCTTACGGCCATGACGCCTTCCTGCTCGAAGCGCCGGAGATGAACCGGGTGATCGACGGTTTCCTCAGGGCCGAACCATGAGCGAGGTGCTGCGCCCCGATCTGGCGATCATCGCCGACCATGTCGCGCCGGGGGCCCGCGTGCTCGATGTCGGATGCGGCGACGGGCAGTTGATGGCGGCGCTGCGCGACCGGACGGGCGTCGATGCCCGCGGACTGGAGATCGATCCCGCCAATGTCGCCTCGGCGGTCGCGCGCGGGCTGGCCGTGGTGCAGGGCGACGCGGATGTCGATCTGGCGGGCTATCCCGACAAGGGGTTCGACTATGCGATCCTCAGCCAGACCTTGCAGACGGCGCGCGCGCCCGACCAGGTGCTCGACCATCTGTTGCGTATCGGCCAGCGGGCCTTCGTCTCCTTTCCCAATTTCGCGCATTGGCGGGTGCGGCTGTCGCTGCTCTGGGGTGGGCGGATGCCGGTGACGGGGCTGTTGCCCGAACAATGGTATGACACGCCCAACATCCACCATGTGACGATCGACGACTTCCGCGCCTTTGTGCGCCAGCGGCATATCACGGTGGAGGGAAGCTGGTTCCTGTCGCGCGGCCGCCCGACCAGCGCGGCGGCGGCGAATTTTCGCGCCGAGCATGCGGTTTTTCTATTACGTCGGTGAAACGACAACAGATATGGAACTTTATCTGGATCAAGACGGTTGACCGGAAAAGTGACGGGAATTTGACATGAGCCAAACCGCCCTGATCGTGGAAGACGAGATATTCGTGGCCCTCGATCTGGAGCGCATTCTGATCGATGCCGGCTACACCGTGGCGGGCATAGCGGCGGATAGCCGCACCGCGATCGAAACCGCGCCGGGTTGTGCCTTTGCCTTTGTCGATGTGAACCTGCGCGACGGGGCGACGGGGCCGGAGATCGCGCGCCGGATCGCGGCGGATTATGGGGTCAAGATCGTCTTCGTCACCGCCAATCCGGCGCAGATCGCCACCGACATCGAGGCGCTGGGCTATATCCGCAAGCCGTTCAGCGAGCGTGCGATCCTGGCGGCGGCGGCGCTCGCCACCGGCGTCGAAGGCGATGCGCGCGACGACGTCATCCCGCTGGGCGTCGCGAACTGAACGATGGCGCGCCGGAACCCCGGCGGCCTTTTCGAATCAACGGCAGGGGCCGGTGCCGGGCGCGCGACAGAAGGACGCCAGGGGCACGTCGATCGTGACGACCAGTCCCTCGGGCTTCCAGTCGCGGGCGACCTGACCGCCCAATTGCCGCACCGCCGACAATTCGACCAGTTGCGATCCAAACCCGGCATGGTCGGGCGGGGCCTTCAAAGGGGGGCCGCCTTCCTCACGCCAGCATAGCCGCACCATCTCGCCCTGATGCCGGATCGCCAGTTCGATCGTGCCGGTCATCACCGACAGCGCGCCATATTTGGCGGCGTTGGTCGCCAATTCGTGGAACAGCAGCGCCAGCGGGGTCGCCGAACGATCGTCGACCGGGATATCGTCACCCGACAGGCGGATGCGGGGCTGGTCCTCGGCGCGATAGGGCTCGAACAGATCAGTCAGCAGGCCTTGGAGCGAGTCCTGCCGTGCCTTGGGCTGCGACTGGGGGCTGTGCGGACGCACGAAGTCATGCGCCCGGCCCAGCGCGGTGATCCGGTCGCGCAGATCGCGGGCGATCGTGGCGAAGCCGGGATTGCTGCGTGCCGCGAAGGCGATCAGGCCGGAGATCACCGCGAATATGTTCTTGATCCGGTGGCTCAATTCCTGGCTGACGATCTCGCGCTCCTCCAGCGCCAGCTTCTGCTCGTGGATATCGGTGCACGTGCCGAACCAGCGGGTGATCCGCCCCTCGGCATCGCGGATCGGCAGCGCGCGGCCCAGAACCCAGCGATAGGTGCCGTCACGATGCCGCAGCCGATATTCGATCTGATAGGGCTCACCGGTCGCCAGGCTGTGCCGCCACCGGGCCCAGGCCCGTTCCTGATCGTCCTTGTGGAAAACGCCGTTCCACCCTTCGCCATCGGTCGAGCCCTGGGGCGTTCCCGTGAACTCGTACCAGCGGGCATTGTAATAATCATGATAGCCGTCGGGCAGCGTCGACCAGACCATTTGCGGCATGGTGTCGGCCAGCGTGCGGAAGCGCTGCTCGCTGTCGGCGACGCGCGCCTCCGATACCTCGACCGTCCGCATATGCTCTAACTGGGCGCGGCGGTCCTGCAACCGGCCCATGACGGCGGTCGCCAGGATTTCCATGCCCCGATACTGGAAATCGGTCAGCCCCTGGGGACGCGGCTCGGGCGAGATGACGCAGATCGCGCCCAGGGGCACGCCCTCATGCGATAGGAGCCGGGCACCCGCATAGAAACGGATATAGGGTGGTCCCGCGACGAGGGGGAAGTCGGCGAAGCGGGGATCGGTCCTGGCGTCGGGGACGACCATCACCGGGTCGCCCGCGACCATGGCATGTGCACAGAAGGAGGTTTCGCGCGGCGTCTGGCGCTCCTCGAAACCGATCGCCGCCAGGAATTGCTGGGTCTCTTCCTCGACTAGGCTGACCAGCGCGACGGACGTGCCGCACAACTCGGCGGCGAAGGCCGCCAGATCGTCCAGGCAACCGCTGTCGCGATAGCCCGACAGGTCATAGGCGCGGATCACCGCCGCGCGCTGCTCCTCGGAAATGGTCAGGGGGTCGAGCATGTCCGTCCCCCCATCATCATCCGAGACCCCATCCTGTTGAAACCCCGTATCCTGCATGCCCGTAACCTGATGGGATGTGCCCGATCAGAAGGGCACGTCGTCGTCCAGATCGTCGGCGAAACCGCCGCCCTGTCCGAACCCGCCACGGTTGCCGCCGTTCCCACCGCCGCTCTGATTGGTCGAGCCGCCGCCACGATTGCCGCCGCCGAATCCGCTCGACCCGCCACCGAAGTCGTTGCCGCCGCCGAAATCGTCACCACCGCCGAAATCGCCGCCGCCACGACCGCCCCCGCCCTGGCCGCCGCCGGGGCCGTCGAGCATCGTCAGCACCGAGTTGAAGCCCTGGAGCGTCACCTCGGTCGAGTAACGGTCGTTACCCTGCTGGTCCTGCCATTTGCGGGTGGTCAGCGCGCCTTCGATATAGACCTTGGATCCCTTGCGCAGGAATCGCTCGGCGACATTGGCCAGACCTTCGTTGAAGATCTTGACCGTGTGCCACTCGGTCTTTTCCTTGCGCTCGCCGCTGTTGCGGTCCTTCCACGATTCGGACGTGGCGATGCGCAGTTCGACCACCTTGCCGCCATTCTGGAAGGAGCGGCTCTCGGGATCGCGTCCCAGATTGCCGACGAGAATCACCTTGTTGACGCTGCCCGCCATGTATCAGTCCTGTGCTTGTTCTAGAGGCCGGCGAAAACGGCCAGCCAATATGTGATGCCCGCCATGACATAGGCGGTGATGAACAAGTACGCCACCATGAAGGCGGGCCATTTCCACCCGTTGGTTTCGCGCCGGGTCACCGCGATGGTGGAGATGCATTGCGGCGCGAAGACGAACCACATCAGGAAGGCGAGCGCGGTGGGCAGCGACCAGTTGCGCTTCAGCTTGTCGGTCATCGCCTTCTGCCCGCCCTCATGCTCGGTATCGTCGATGGCATAGACGGTGCCGATCGCCGCCACCGCCACCTCGCGCGCGGCCATGGCGGGCACCAGCGCCAGCGCGATGTCGCGGTTGAAGCCGATCGGGCGGACCACGACCTCGATCCCGCTCGCGATGCGGCCCGCGATCGAATAGTCGACCGGCGAGATTCCCGACCCCTCGGGCGGCTTGGGGAAGGACAGCAGCGCCCAAAGGATGACGGTGGTCAGCGCGATGGTGGTGCCCGCGCGCTTCAGGAAGATCAGCGCGCGGCTCCACAGGCCGAGCAACACGTCGCGGACATGCGGCCACTGATATTTGGGCATCTCCATCATGAAGCCTGACGACGCGCCCTTGGTGACGGTGCGGCGCAGCAGCAGGGCGGCGACGAACGCGCCGATGATGCCCATCAGATAGAGGCCGAGCAGCACCAGCCCCTGCAAGCCGACGAACGGCAGCACCTGACGGTCGGGGATGAAGGCGCCGATGATGATAGTATAGACGGGCAGCCGCGCCGAACAGGTCATCAGCGGCGCGATCAGGATCGTGGTCAACCGGTCCTTCTCGTCATCGATCGTGCGCGTCGCCATGATGCCCGGCACCGCGCAGGCGAAGGAGGAGAGGAGGGGGATGAAGGCACGTCCCGACAGCCCCACCTGCGCCATCAGCCGGTCCATCAGGAAGGCCGCGCGGACCATATAGCCGGTCGCCTCCAGCACCAGGATGAACAGGAACAGGATCAGGATTTGCGGCAGGAAGACGATGACCGCGCCGACACCGGCGATCAGGCCGTCGGTGATGAGGCTGCGGAACCAGCCCTCGGGCAGGGCCGCACCCACCTGCGCCTCCAGCCAGACGAAGCCCTGTTCGATCCAGCTTATGGGGGCTTCGGACCAGGCGAAGACCGCCTGGAACATGATGAAGAGCAGTCCGACCAGAAGGATCGGCCCGAAAATGGGATGCAGCGCGACCGAGTCAAGCATGTGCGTCCAGCGGCGCGTCGGCGTCTCGGCCACGGTCGCGGTCGCCGCGATCTGGCGCGCGCGGCGTTGCAGGGTAACGATATCGTCGATCTTGTCGGCAGCCGCGACCGGATGCGCCCGCTCCTCGGATACCAGCCGATCGATCTCACCCTTCAGCGCGTCCAGCCCGCGACGGCGCACCGCCACGGTGGGAATGACCTTCACCCCCAGTTCGCGCGCCAGGATATCGGCGTCGAGCGTCAGCCCGTCACGCTCGGCCAGATCGACCATGTTGAGCGCGACCACGACCGGCAGCCCGAGCGCGATCAACTGGAGCGTGAAGCGCAGATGATTGTCGAGATTGGCGGCATCGACCACCACGACCAGCGCGTCGGGTCGGCGCTCGCCCGCCTGCGATCCCATGACGACGTTGCGCGTGACCTGTTCGTCCAGGCTGCCGGGATCGAGGCTATAGGCACCGGGCAGGTCGACCAGCTCGACCGGACGGCCATCCTCCAGCACGAGGCGGCCCGAATGGCGCTCGACGGTGACGCCGGGATAATTGCCGACCTTCTGCCGCGCGCCGGTGAGCGCGTTGAACAGGGCGCTTTTGCCGGCATTGGGATTGCCGACGAGCGCAACCAGCGGTGCGGCGTTCATTATATCCGGCTGGGCCTCAAGCGCCCGTGGCGACGCGGATCGAAGCCGCGACCCTGCGGCGCAGCGCCACCGTCATGCGTCCGATCCGGCAGGCGATCGGGCCACCGCCCAATGTCGCGCGGTGCAGCACCTCGACCCCCACGCCTTCGTCGAAGCCCAGTTCGCGCAGGCGACGCGCCTCCGGCACGGCCAGTTGCGCCCAGTCGATCGCGGCCACGGTCGCCGGTTGCCGGCGGGGAAGGGTTTCGAGACTGCTCAACATCGCCATGACCGACACATAACCCCGGTGCGACTGATTATCAATTACCTGTTCGTGAAATGGATGTGAGGTTTGGGGCGTGGGCTTCGACTTCGCTCAGCCTGAACGGAGATTGGTATACATGCCGGGCATCTCGCCCCGTTCAGCCATTCCTCGCCCCGTTCAGCCTGAGCGAAGTCGAAGGCCAAGGGAATCCGTCACCTCCACTCCCCTCACACCGCCGGATAACGCAACCGCCCGATAAACCGTGACAGGCTCGGCCTGTTCTCGCCGCGCTTGACGACCCCGGCCTTCCACTTCTCGAACCGCATGATCCCCTCGATCCGCCGCGCGAGGAAGGCGCGGGTGTCGGCGTGATCCTCGCTATCGTCGTTCAGGAAGGTGGCGATCGTCGCGGCATAGACCGCGAACAGCGTCGCCCGCTTGGTATAGTGATTGTAATCGGTCGCGGTATCGCCCGCCTGTGCCCAGATCGTATCGACCGTCCGCCAGCCGAGTCGCGCGCCGGTGGCGGCGTTCTGCGGCATCGCCAGGATGGTCAGCGCGCGGCGGAGCGCCTCGCGATTGGGCGCGACCGCCGCCAGCCGGGCTTCGACCAGCGCGGTGATGCGCTGGCGGATCTTCATCGCGGCGGCTTGTTCGACGGGGACCGCCTGGACCATCGCCGCATCGATTGCCGAAAACCACGCGTCGATCATCGCGACCGGCCCATCCTTGAAGGCGAGTCGCGCGATGTCGCGGTCGACCCCGGCCGCATCCGCCGCCATGTCGCGGGCGGCGTCCCCCCAGCCGTCAAAGGCCGCGTTGGACGCGATCCCCTGCGCCAGCAGCGCGCGTACCTCGTCGAGCGTCAGGTCCTGAACATCGGTCATGGCAGCCTCGGTCATATGCATCACTCGTCGTTCCTATCGCCGGTCTTGGCAACCCTCCTCGTCGATCCGCGCCGCACCAGCACCAGCGCGACCGCCACCATCGCGACGCCCACCAGATCGGGCAGCGCCAGCGTCTCGCCATAGACGATCCAGCCGATCGCCGTCGCCACCATCGGTTGGACCAGCAGGGCCAGCCCGATCACCAGCGGGCTGAGCAGCCCCAGCGCATAGATCATCAACCCCTGGCCGACGATCTGGCTCCCCACCGCCAGCAGGATGAGCGGTCCCCAATGGCCGGGCCATATCCGCTCGCCCAGCATCAGGGCGAAGATGAGCAGTGGCACGATGCTGGCCACGGTCGACCAGGCGAGCGCCGGGACCGGCGGCATCGCGACGCGCACCCGCGACATCAGGATGAAATAGACCGCATAGAGCAGCCCGGCGAGCAAGCAGAGGAGATCGCCGACCAGATGGCGCGGATCGACCTGATAGCTGCGGCCCATCAACAACCCCGCGCCGACCGCCGCGAGGATCAGCGCCACCCCTTGCGCCCGTGAGGGCCAGGCGCGCGCGACGAGGAAGCCATAGAGCGGGAAGATGAAGGTCGCCGAATTGCCGAACAGCGTGGCGTTGGCCATCGTCGTCTGCTGGATACCGATATGCCAGGTGCCCAGATCACCCGCAAAGGCGACCCCGCCGATCAGCAGCAGGCCCCAGAGCCCCACCTGCCCCTGGCCCGGAATGCGGGGGCGAGCGGGGCCGAGCAATGCGACCAACGCCAGCACCGGCGCGGCCAGCGCGATCCGCCAGAAGGCGGAGGCGACCGGCCCGGTATCGGCCATCCGCACCAGCAGCGGCCCGAAGGCGAGCGCGACATTGGCGAAAATGACCGCCGCGAAGGCCAGGGGCGGCGTCGTGATCGGCCCGTTCCGGTCGGAAAGACCATCCCTTTCAGGCCGTTCACTTTTTCTTGGGGCGCGGAACACGGGCATGGGCTCCCTTAACCTCCTATCTGCGTTGCGTCAGGCCAGAAAGGCCGCAGAAGGATTGCATTTTGATGCCAACGCTGTTCGATCCCATCGATCTGGGCGCCATTCACGCCCCCAACCGTATCCTGATGGCCCCGCTGACCCGCGCGCGCGCCACGCGCGAGGCGGTGCCGACGCCGATCATGGCACAATATTATGCCCAGCGCGCGAGTGCGGGCCTGATCATCTCGGAAGCCACGGGCATCAGCCGTGAAGGGCTGGGCTGGCCCTATGCACCCGGCCTGTGGACCGACGAGCAGGTCGAGGCCTGGAAGCCGGTGACCGCCGCCGTGCACAAGGCGGGCGGCCGGATCGTCGCGCAACTCTGGCATATGGGTCGCCAGGTGCACAGTTCGGTGACGGGGATGCAGCCTGTATCGTCCTCGGCGACGCGGACCGAGGGGCAGGCGCATACCTTCGAGGGCAAGCAGGATTTCGAGACGGCCCGTCCGCTCGAACTCTCCGAAATCCCGCGCCTGCTCGACGATTATGAACTGGCGACGCGTAACGCGATGCGCGCCGGGTTCGACGGGGTGCAGATTCACGCCGCCAACGGCTATCTGATCGACGAATTCCTGCGCGACGGGGCCAATCACCGCGAAGACGAATATGGCGGCTCGCCGGAAAACCGCATCCGCCTGCTCCGCGAGATCACCGAGCGGGTGATCGCGGTCGCGGGCAAGGATCGAGTCGCCGTCCGCCTCTCGCCCAATGGCGACAGCCAGGGTGTGGACGACAGCGATCCGGCTTCGGTCTTCGTGCCCGCCGCGAAGATGCTGTCGGACCTCGGCATCGCCTTCCTCGAACTGCGTGAGATCGGGCCGGACGGCACTTACGGCGCGACCGACGTGCCCAAGCTGTCGCCGCAGATCCGTGAGGTCTTCCGGGGGCCGTTGATCCTCAACAGCGACTTCGACAGCCGGGCCAAGGCGCAAGAAGCGATCGATTCGGGCGTGGCGGACGGGATCGCGTTCGGGCGTACCTTCCTGGCCAATCCCGACCTCCCTGAGCGGCTGCGCACCGATGCGCCGCTGAATGAGAGCGACATGAAGACCTGGTACAGCCAAGGACCGGAGGGGTATATCGACTACCCCACGCTCGCCGAAGCCGCGCGCGCTGCGTGAGGTGAGGGGCGGGGGTTTCCCCTCGCCCCCCAACCACACCGGCGAAGGCCGGGGTCCAGTTGCGATGCGGTGGCGAAGGGGCTGGCCGGGTTAAACAACAGACTTGGCGGCACCTGGACCCCGGCCTCCGCCGGGGTGACGTCCGTTGGGAGCGCATTTCTTTCCCCCTACCTCCGTTCAGCCTGAGCGAAGTCGAAGGCCAAGGGAAACCCTCGCGGCGAACGCGGAACGTGCGCTTCGACTTCGCTCAGCGTGAACGGAGGGCGGGGCGTTATCCGCCGCTATCCAGCCCGTCGATCAACGTCGTCACCTGCCCCCGCACCGTTTCGCGAACCTTGGGGTTGAGCAGCAGCATCGGCGCGCCCCACACGATCGGAATCGCAAAACCCAGCGCCGCCCACACCATCACCAGTGCCAGCGCCGCCGCCCCGGCATAGCGCAGCCTCCGCATCGCGCCCGCGTCCAGCGTCACGGTACGCGGCCCCTTCGCATCGTAGAAGCCATCGGTCGTCCAGGACCCGCCGCCATCGAAGCGGACCTTTTCGGGCAGCTTGAAACAGGGCACCTTCCCGGCGGCCAGACGCGGCGCCTCCGTCCGACGCGCAGGCGCCGCCTTGCTCGCCTGGGTGTCGATCACCTCCAGCCGCCGACCCCGCTCGACGACGCGAAAGCGGGTGGGCGGCATGTCGGTCATTGCGCGCGTGCTCCTCGCCGCGTGCGCCACTGGTCGGCACTCTGGCCCCAGGCGTCGACGCGGAAACCCTCCAGCGGGGCGGGCAGGCTCACCGACCCTTCGTTCGCCGACCCCAGCCGCTGTGCCAGCCGGATCGAGCCCGTATTGTCCGGGTCGATGGTGTGGATCACATGGTCCCAGCCGAGCACATCGATCGCGTAGTCCATCGCCGCGCGCGCCGCTTCATAGGCATAGCCGCGCCCGGCGAACTCCCGCGCCACGCCCCAGGCGACTTCGCGTCCCGGCCAGCCCTCCGGCTGCCACGGGCCGATCCGTCCGACCCAGCGGCCGGTGTCGCGCTCGATCACCGAGAACATGGCGAAACCGCGCACGCTCCACGCGCCGACCATGGTGCATAAGGACCGCCACGCCGCCCCGCGCGCCTGCACCCCGCCGAGGAAACGCATCGTATCCTCCTCGGCGTGAAAGGTCGCCCAGGCCTCGAAATCCTCCGCCGATGGCACCCGGAGGATCAGCCGCTCGGTCTGGAGGACGGGCGATGTCACCCGAACCGGCCTTTCAGCGCCAGCATGGCGAGCGCCGCCTTGGCCGCCTCGCCGCCCTTGTTCTTCTCGTCCGGGCGGGCGCGGGTCAGCGCCTGCGCCTCGTTCTCGGTGGTGATGATGCCGTTGCCGATGGGCAGACCGTCCATGGTCAGCGCCATCAGGCCGCGCGCGCTCTCGTTGGAGACGATCTCGAAATGATAGGTCTCGCCGCGGATCACCACGCCGATCGCGACGAAGGCGTCGTAGCGCCCCGTGTCGGCCGCCATCGCCACCGCGCCCGGAATCTCCAGCGCGCCGGGGACGGTGATCGTCTCATGGCTGTGGCCCGCTTCCTCGATCGCGGCGCGCGCGCCCGACAGGAGCAGGTCGTTCAGATGCTCGTAGAAGCGCGCCTCGACGATCAACACATGCGCCATCAGGCGTCTCCCTCAAAATTTTCGATGCGACGTTCGCCGACGATCGACAGGCCATAGCCGTCGAGCCCGATCAGCGTGTGATGGGTGTTGGTCAAGAGCACCATGTCCTGCACGCCCAGTTCGGCCAGGATCATCGCGCCGACGCCGTAATCGCGCAGTTCCTCCATATCGATCTGCACCTCCTCGCCGGCTTTCAGGCGAACGGCGGTGGTGAAGGCGTCGGAGCGCGGGCGGTTGATGACGACGATCACGCCCGAGCCTTCCTCGGCGATCATCCGCATCGACTTGGCGAGCAAGGCCCCGCGCGATCCCGCCTCGCCGAACACATCGGCAAAGGGCGACAGCGCGTGCATCCGCACCAGTACCGGCTGGTCGGTGTCGAGCCTGCCCTTGACCAACGCCACCTGCTCGGTGCCGGTCGCCTTGTTGCGATAGGCGCGCGCGGTCCAGGTGCCGCCCCATTCGCTCTCGAAGGTCGCCTCGGACTGCAACTCGACCAGATGGTCGTAGCGACGGCGATAGGCGATCAGGTCGCGGATCGTGCCGATCTTCAGGTTGTGAAGCTGCGCGAACGACACCAGGTCGTCCATCCGCGCCATCGTGCCGTCCTCGTTCATGATCTCGCAGATCACGCCCGAGGGGTTCAGGCCCGCCAGCCGCGCGACATCGACCGCCGCCTCGGTATGGCCCGCCCGCACCAGCACGCCGCCATCGCGCGCGACCAGCGGGAAGACATGGCCCGGCGTCACGATCGAGTCGGCCCCATGGCCTGCGTCGATCGCCACCGCGATGGTCCGCGCGCGGTCGGCGGCGGAGATGCCGGTGGTGACGCCCTCGCGCGCCTCGATCGAGATGGTGAAGGCGGTTTCGTGCCGAGTCCCGTTCTTGGGGCTCATCAGCGGCAGGCCGAGCGTGTCGACCCGCTCGCGCGTCATCGCCAGGCAGATCAGGCCGCGCCCGTGCCGCGCCATGAAGTTGACCTTCTCCGGCGTCGCCATCTGTGCGGGGATGACCAGATCGCCTTCGTTTTCGCGATCCTCGTCATCGACCAGGATGAACATGCGGCCGTTGCGCGCCTCGTCGATGATCTCTTCGGGGCTGGAGAGGAATCCCCGCCGCAGACCGGAAAGCGCGTTCGGATCAGCGGCCACGATAATGCTCCATGCGTTGCAGATAGCGGGCGAGCACGTCGATCTCGATATTGACGCGCTGGCCCGCCGCAATGCCGCCCAGGGTGGTGACGGCGGCGGTGTGGGGAATGATGTTCAGGCCGATGACCGTGCCGGCCTCGCGGTCCTCGACGCTGTTGACGGTCAGCGAGACGCCGTCGACCGTCACCGAACCCTTGGTCGCCATGAAGGGGGCGAGGTCGGCGGGTACGGTTACGAACACCCGGTGCGACCCGCCTTCCTCCGCGACCGAGACGACGGTGCCGACGCCATCGACATGGCCGGTGACGATATGCCCGCCCAGCTCGTCGCCCAGCTTCATCGCGCGTTCGAGGTTCAGGCGCTGGCCGCTCGTCCATTGGTCGGCGGTGCGCCCGATCGTCTCGGCGGAGACATCGACCGCGAACCAGTCGGGGCCCTTTTCGACCACGGTCAGGCAGACGCCCGAACAGGCGATCGATGCGCCCAGGTCGATGCTGGCCGTATCATAGGCGGTGGCGATGACGACTCGCGTGTCGCCGCGGTTTTCCACGGCGGAGACGGAGCCGATGTCGGTGACGATCCCGGTAAACATATCAGTCGCGCTCGTAGACCTCCAACCGGTCGCTGCCAAGCATCCGCGAGTCGGTGAGCGTCCAGCGACCATGCGCATCGGCCAGCATCTCCAGCCCGATATCGCCCAGCGCCGCGCGGCCTTCCCCGATCAGGATCGGCGCGCGGTAGAGGAGCAGCCGGTCGACCAGATCACCGGCGAGGAAGGCGGAGGCGGTCTTCGCCCCCCCCTCGACCATCAGCCGGTCGACGCCCGCCAGATCGGCGATGGCGTGGGGAGAGGGGATGGTGTCCCAACCCGCCTCCGGCGTGCGGGACAGCAGGATGCGGCGGGGGCTTCGGCCCTCCAGGCCCGGCAGGCGGACGTCGAGCCTGGGGGCGTCCGCCTCCAATGTGCCGCGCCCGACCAGGATCGCCTCATGGCGGCTGCGCTCCAGATGGGTATGTGCGCGCGCCTCCGGGCCGGTGATCCAGCGGCTTGTCCCATCGGGCCGGGCGATCTTGCCGTCCAGCGAGGTGGCGAGCTTCAGCGTGACGAAGGGGCGGCCCTTCGCCCGGCGGGTCAGGAAACCCGCGATCATCGCCCGCGCCTCCGCCTCGCGAACGCCGGTCGTCACCGCGATCCCGGCGGCGCGGGCGCGGGCGAAGCCGGTGCCATCGGTGCGTGGGTCGGGATCGCCCATCGCGGCGACGATGCCCGCGACTCCAGCGGCGATCAGCAGGTCGGTGCAGGCGGGACCGCGCAGCGAGACATGCGCGCAAGGCTCCAGCGTGACATAGGCGGTGGAACCCCGCGCCGCCTCGCCCGCCTCGGCCAGCGCCATCGCCTCGGCATGGGGGCGGCCGCCTGCCTGCGTCCAGCCGCGTCCCACGACCCGGCTGTCCCGGACCAGCACGCATCCGACATTGGGATTGGGCGCGGTCCGCCCGACGCCGCGATCCGCCAGCGCCAGCGCCACGCCCATCCAGCGATGATCGGTCAGAAGCCCCACCGGCTCAGCGTGTCATCGACCTTCTTGAACTCGGCCTGACGTTGTTCCCTGGCGGCCTTCTCCTCGGCCAGCCGTTCCTTCTTCTTCACATAGTCGATCTTCTGCTGCGCCTTGATCTCCGCATCGGTGCGGTCGGCGCGCCATTGTTCGACATAGACGATGTCGGGCTTGTACGGCACCGGCACATAGTCGTTGCGCGCGAAGGCGTAGATGAAGAAGCCCGTGATCCCCATCGCGATCATCAGGAAGACGAGTTCATAGGGCTGGCGCTGCGCCAGGAAGAAACGCAGGTCGCGGATGGCGCGGACGGGGGAGAAGCGGCCGAAGAACGACATGGGGGGAAGATAGGGCTTGCGGGCGTGGGATGCCAGTGGGGACGTCGGTCTCGGTGAGACACCATGCCCTCCCCCATCCCCTCCCGCTTGCGGGAGGGGCGTGCCAAGGGTCGAACTCGCGGATGGATCGAACCGTCCGATCTTGCCGCTCCCCTCCCGCAGGCGGGAGGGGATGGGGGAGGGCAAGCCGCAAGCGATGCCTCCGTCGAACCCGCTCAACAAAAAAGGGCGGCCACCGCAGTGACCGCCCCGTTTTTCCCGCGAAGGAAAGCGTCAGCGCATTACGCGACGGTCTTCATCTTCTCGGCCGCGACCGCGAAGCGGTTGCTCAGCGGCTGGGCGATTTCACCGGCCAGCTTCATCATCGTCTCGGTCGAGCGCGAGGTCTCGGTGACCATCGAGTCGAAGGCCGAACGGGCGAAGTCCGACTGGAGCTTCATGAACTCGGTCGGCGACTTGACCGCCGACAGGGTTTGCAGCGTCTGGGTCGCGGTTTCGAACGAGCGCTTGGCATAGTCCGCTGCACCCTGGCCCAGCGACTCGGCGCCCTTGGCGGCGATCTTCGACGATTCGACGACCGCTTCCAGATTGTCCTTGCTGAAGGCGACCATGTCTTCGAACAGCTTGCTGCTCTTTTCCATCGCGGCCTGGGTGCGCGCCTGGGCGTCGCCGAAAAAGGCCTGGGTCTTGGCGGTCGCGTTTTCGATGGTGCTCGTGGCGTCCATGATGATGTCCTTGGGCTTTGAGTCCGCCGAAACCGCGGCGGTCGGGGAAGAAATCTCGGGCGCGGGCGCTTCGGGCCTGGGGGCCGGAGCGGGCTTGACCGCTTCGACGGCCTTGGGCTGGGCTTTTACCTTGGGCTTGGGCGCAGGCGGTGCGGCGACCGGCTTGGCCGGGGCGCTGACGGCCTGGGGCTTTTCGACCTTGGGTGCGGCGTCCACCCCCTTGGCCGCCACCGGCACGATGGGCTTTTCGGCGACCGGTGCCGTCTTGGCCTCGGGCTGCTTCGGCGGCAGGGGCGGGCTGACCGACGGAGCCGGGGCGGTCGCGGCGACCACCGGCTTCGCGGCGGGGATGGGGTCGGAGGGGAGTCCCGGCAACGTCTTGGCCGCTACCGGCTTGGTCGCCCGTCGCGGCTTGGCCGCAGGAACGGTCTGCTTCTTCGAATCCAAGAGCGCTCTCCCGATTTGTTGCGGTGCACAATAGCGATTCGCATGATGAAAATCAAGTCTATTGTGCGGTGCAGCAAATCCCGTCTAGCGCAGCTTGACGTATCGTCCGGGCGCTTCGTCGAGCGCGGGGAGCGGACCTTCGCCCGGTATCCGCGCACCGGTCGCCGACACGGTCGCGGAGTCGCGGGTTCGCAACCAGTCCGCCCAGTCGGGCCACCAGCTTCCCTTCGTCTCCTTCGCCCCCGCGACGAAGTCGGCCAGCGTCGCGGCGGGCGTGTCGTTGGTCCAATATTGATATTTCCCCGCGGCCGGAGGGTTCACCACACCAGCGATATGCCCCGATCCCGCCAGCACGAAGCGAAGTGGGCCGGTAAAGGCCTCGGTGATCTTCCACACGCTTTCGGCTGGAGCGATATGATCCTCGCGCCCCGCCTGGACATAGGCGGGGGTCGCCACTTTGGTCAGGTCGAGCGGTACGCCCGCCACCGCCATCGCGCCGGGGGTCATCAGCCGATTGTCGCGGTACAGGTCGGTCAGATAGCTGAGATGCCATTTGGCGGGCAGGTTGGTGACGTCGCCATTCCAGTGGAGCAGGTCGAACGGCACATAATCGCGCCCCAGCAGATAGTTGTTGGTGACGTAGTTCCAGATCAGGTCGCGCCCGCGCAACAGGTTGAAGGTCATCGCCAGATAGCGCCCGTCGAGATAGCCCTCAGGGGACAGCGTACCGATCAGCTTCAACTGCTCGTCATCGACGAAGTGGAGCAGCTCGCCCGCCTTGGAGAAATCGACCTGGGCGGTGAAGAAGGTGGCGCTGGCGACCTTCGCCGCCTCACCTTTGGCGGAGAGATAGGCCAGGGTCGCGGCCAGCGTCGTGCCCGCCACGCAGTAACCGACGGTGTGAACCGACTCGACGTCCAGCAACGCGCGCACCGTGTCGACCGCATCGACCTGCGCGGTGACGTAATCGTCCCAGATCACGTCCTTCATGCTGGCGTCGGCGGACTTCCACGACACCATGAAGACGCTGAACCCCTGATCGACCAGCCATTTGATCAGGCTCTTCTCAGGGGAAAGGTCGAGGATGTAGAAGCGATTGATCCAGGGCGGGAAGATCAGGATCGGCACCGCCGCCACCTGTTCGGTGGTCGGGGTATAGTGGATCAGTTCGTACAGGTCGGTCCGCTTGACGACTTTGCCAGGCGTCGCGGCGAGATTGCGCCCGACCTCGAACGCGCGCGAATCGCTGTGCGTCAGTTGCCCGCGCCCCAGATCGGCGAGCATGTTCTGCAAACCCTTCAACAGATTCTCGCCGCGCGTCTCGACGATCGTGTCGAGCACCTCCGGATTGGTCGCGGGAAAGTTGGTCGGGCTCATCGCATCGACAAAGGCCTGCGCGGCGAAGCGGATCTGCTCCTTCTGCTTGGGCTCCACCCCCTCCAGCGCATCGACGCCGCGCAGCATATGGTCGGAGATCACCTGATAGCTCTGCCGTATCCAGTCGAAGAGCGGCGACTGCCACTGTTCGGCCCTGAAGCGGCGATCGGGCTTGGGGGGGGGGCTCGGTTCGGCGGCGGGATCGACGAAGCGCTGCCACAGTGCCATCGAATCGGACCAGAAATCGCGGACCCGCCCCATCGTGGCGGGGTCGTTGAAGCCCGGCACCACCGGCACGCCCTCCGGCGGGGGCGACAGCGCGGCCTCCATCATCATCTGCTGCGCCCGGCCCATCACCCAGGTCCAGTGTTGCAACTCTTCCAGCGTGGGAAGGGTGGGGGCTGTCGCGGGGGCGGCCGTCATCGCATCCTCTCGTTCGTTTGGATCCATCCTAGCGTCAGGATATTGCGCCGTCATGTCGGGTCGCGTTGTTGAACGAAAGGCGCTAAGCATCGGGTCCCAATTGTTTCAACGAGGGACCCATGTCCGAAGAGTTCTACCGCATCAAGCGCCTGCCGCCCTATGTCATCGCCGAAGTCAACGCGATGCGGGCGGCGGCGCGCGCGGGCGGCGAGGACATCATCGATCTGGGCATGGGCAATCCCGACCTGCCGCCGCCGGACCATGTCCTCGACAAGCTGGTCGAGGTGGCGAAGAAGCCCGACGCCCATGGCTATTCCCAGTCCAAGGGGATTCCGGGCCTGCGCCGCGCCCAGGCCAATTATTATGGCCGTCGCTTCGGCGTCGATCTGGACCCCGAGACCGAGGTGGTCGTCACCATGGGCTCGAAGGAAGGGCTGGCGTCGCTGGCCACCGCGATCACCGCGCCGGGCGACGTGATCCTGGCGCCGAATCCGTCCTATCCGATCCACACCTTCGGCTTCATCATCGCGGGGGCGACGATCCGCGCGGTGCCGACCACGCCCGACGAAGCCTATTTCGAGAGCCTGGAGCGGGCGATGCACTTCACCGTGCCGCGCCCCTCGGTGCTGGTGGTGAATTATCCGTCCAACCCGACCGCCGAGACGGTGGACCTGGCCTTTTACGAACGCCTCGTGGCGTTCGCGAAGGAGCATGAGCTGTGGATTCTCAGCGACCTCGCCTATTCCGAGCTTTATTATGACGGCAACCCGACCCCCTCGATCCTTCAGGTCAAGGGCGGCAAGGACGTGGCGGTCGAGTTCACCTCGCTGTCCAAGACCTATTCGATGGCGGGCTGGCGGATCGGCTTCGCGGTGGGCAACAAGAAGCTGATCGCGGCGATGACGCGGGTGAAGTCCTATCTCGATTACGGGGCCTTCACCCCGATCCAGGCGGCGGCCTGCGCCGCGCTCAACGGACCGCAGGACATCGTCGAGCGGAACCGGCAGCTTTACCACAAGCGCCGCGACGTGCTGGTCGAAAGCTTCGGCCGGGCGGGCTGGGATATTCCCAGCCCCAAGGCCTCGATGTTCGCCTGGGCGCCGCTGCCGCCTGCGCTGGCGCATCTCGGCAGCCTCGAATTCTCCAAGCAATTGCTGACCGAGGCCAAGGTCGCGGTCGCGCCAGGCGTCGGTTACGGCGAGAATGGCGAGGGCTTCGTCCGCATCGCGCTGGTCGAGAACGAACAGCGGCTCCGCCAGGCGGCGCGGAACATCAAGCGTTACCTCCAGTCGATGGGCGTCAACACGCCGGGATCGGCCAAGGCGGTGTAAGGCGCGGCACGGCGGCGGGGCGGGGCTCCGCTGCCACCAGCCCGGTCATGCCGCATGGGCGACCGTCAGAAGGATTGATCCGGGCCGCCCCTAGCCGCTACGGCGGGTGCAATCCCGCAAACCGGCCGAGGCCTTCCCCATCGGGGCGGCCGCAGCGGCCGACGGAGTGAAGAGTGAGCAACGAACTCGATCAAATGCGTGAGCCCATGCTCGCCGCCATTGCCGCCGCGCCCGCGCTGGACGCGCTGGAGGCGATCCGCGTCGATGCGCTGGGCAAGCAGGGGCGGATCACGCAACTGCTCAAGACCCTGGGCAAGATGGCCCCCGACGAGCGCCAGGTCGAAGGGCCGCGCATCCACGCGCTGCGTGAAGCCGTGACCGAGGCGCTGGCGACCCGCAAGGCCGCGCTGGAGCAGGCGGCACTCGACGCGCGGCTGTCGTCCGAGCGGCTGGACATGACCCTGCCGGTCGAAACCGCCAGCTTCGGCACCGTCCACCCGGTTGCCCAAGTCATGGACGAACTGGCCGAAATCTTCGCCGATCTGGGCTTTGCGGTCGCGACCGGCCCGGAGGTCGAGACCGACTGGCACAATTTCACCGCGCTCAACATCCCGGAGACGCATCCGGCGCGCGCGATGCACGACACCTTCTATCTGGCGGGCGTCGAGGCCGGGGGCGACGAGCGCACGGTCCGCCGCGTGCTGCGCACCCACACCTCGCCGGTGCAGATCCGCACCATGCTCGACCAGAAGCCGCCGATCCGTATCATCGCGCCGGGCCGCACCTATCGCTCCGACTCGGACGCGACCCACACGCCGATGTTCCATCAGGTCGAGGGGCTGGTGATCGACAAGGGCATCACGCTCGGCCATCTGAAATGGACGCTGGAGACGTTCCTCAAGGCGTTCTTCGAGCGCGACGATATCGTGCTGCGCCTGCGCCCCAGCTATTTCCCCTTCACCGAACCGTCGGCGGAGGTCGATGTCGGCTACACCATCGAGAAGGGCAAGCGCGTCATCGGTGGGTCCCCAGAGGGCAAGAACGGCGGCTGGATGGAAGTTCTCGGGTCCGGCATGGTCCACCCGAAGGTCATCGAGGCCTGCGGGCTCGATCCCAATGAGTGGCAGGGCTTCGCCTTCGGCTGCGGCATCGATCGCCTCGCCATGCTGAAATACGGGATGGACGATCTGCGGGCGTTCTTCGACGGCGATATCCGCTGGTTGAAGCATTACGGGTTCGCGAGCCTCGACGTACCCACTCTGTCGGGAGGAGTCGGCGCATGAAGTTCACCCTGGGCTGGCTGAAGAGCCATCTGGACACCGACGCCTCGCTCGACGCCATCGTCGAGGGGCTGACCCGTATCGGCCTGGAGGTCGAGGGCGTCCACAATCCGGGCGAGGCGCTGGCCCCGTTCCGCGTCGCGCGCATCCTGTCGGCGGAGCGGCATCCGCAGGCGGACAAGTTGCAGGTGCTGTCGGTCGATGCGGGCGACGGCCCGATGCAGGTCGTGTGCGGCGCGCCCAATGCCCGCGCGGGCCTTGTCGGTGTGTTCGGCGCGCCGGGGGCCTATGTCCCCGGTCTCGACGTGACGCTCAAGGTTGCCGCCATTCGGGGCGTCGAGTCGAACGGCATGATGTGCTCGGCGCGCGAGTTGCAGATCGGCGAGGGCCATGACGGCATCATCGAACTGCCCGAGGATGCGGTCGTCGGCACCTCCTTTCCGGACTATGCGGGGCTGAACGATCCGGTCATCGACGTGTCGATCACGCCCAACCGGCAGGACTGCATGGGCGTCCACGGCATCGCGCGCGACCTGGCCGCCGCCGGGCTGGGCACGCTGATCGCGCCGACCGTGCCGTCGGTTCCGGGCGAGGGCCCCGGCCCCGACGTTCGCATCGAGGACGCGGAGGGCTGCCCGGCCTTCTACGCGCAAGCCGTGTCGGGGCTGACCAATGGCGAGGCACCGGAATGGATGCGCCAGCGCCTGACCGCCATCGGGCAGAAGCCGATCTCGGCGTTGGTCGACATCACCAATTACATGACGGTCGATCTCGGTCGACCCTTGCACGTCTATGACAAGGCCAGGCTTTCGGGCGGTCTGGTCGCCCGCAAGGCGCGCGAGGGCGAGACGGTCGAGGCGCTCAACGGCAAGACCTATACCCTGTCGGAGGGCATGACCGTCATCGCCGACGATGCGGGCGTGCACGATATCGGCGGCATCATGGGCGGTGCACATTCGGGCGTGTCGGAGACGACCACCGACGTCATCATCGAATGCGCCTATTTCGCGCCCGAGGCGATTGCGCGGACGGGCCAGAAGCTGGCCCTGACCTCCGACGCGCGCCAGCGGTTCGAGCGTGGGGTGGACCCGGCGTTCCTCGACGACGGCCTCGCCATCGCGACCTATCTGGTCCTCGAATATTGCGGCGGTACGGCCAGCACCGTGACCCGCGCGGGGCAGCCGCCGGTCGTCGGCAAGACCATCGTCTATGACCCGAACCTTGCCCAGACGCTGGGCGGCCTCGCCATCGCGCCCGAGCGGCAGAAGGCGATCCTCGAATCGCTGGGCTTCACCGTCACCGCCGACTGGCAGGTCACGGCACCAAGCTGGCGGCGCGACGTGGACGGCCCCGCCGATCTGGTCGAGGAAGTGATCCGCATCGAGGGGATCGACCATGTTCCCCCGGTCGCGCTCCCCCGCACCCCCGGCGTCGCACGTCCCACCGCCACGCCGCAGCAAAAGCTGGAGCGCCGCGCCCGCCGCGCTGCCGCCGCGCGCGGTCTGGACGAAGCGGTGACCTGGAGCTTCATCAGCGAGGCGCAGGCCGCGCCCTTTGGCGGTGGGGCCTTCACGCTCGCCAACCCGATCAGCGAAGACCTGAAGGTCATGCGGCCCTCGCTCCTCCCCGGCCTGCTCGCCGCGACCGAGCGCAACATCAAGCGCGGCGCAACGTCGGTGCGCCTGTTTGAGATCGGTCGCCGCTATCTGGAAGAGGCCGAGCGGCCCACCTTGGGCGTGGTGCTGGCGGGCGACAAGACGCCTCGCAACTGGCGTTCGGGCAAGGCGCAAGGGTACGATGCGTACGACGCCAAGGCGGAGGCGATCGCGCTGCTCGCGCAAGGAGGCGCGCCGGTGGACAATTTGCAGGTGATGGGCGAGGCGGGCGATGCCTGGCATCCCGGCCAGTCGGGTACGCTGCGGCTGGGGCCGAAGACCGTGCTGGCGGCGTTCGGCATGGTCCACCCCTCGGTCCTGAAGGCGTTCGACCTCGACGGCGCGGTGGCGGCGGTCGAGCTTTATCTCGACGCGATCCCGCCGAAGCGCGCGACGGGCTTCATGCGCCCAGCCTATACGCCCCCCGCCTTGCAGTCGGTGAAGCGCGACTTCGCCTTTCTGGTGCCCGAGGCCCTCGCCGCCGACATGCTGATCCGCGCGGTCCGGGGTGCCGATAAGGCCGCGATCACCGCCGCGCGCGTCTTCGACGTGTTCGCCGGTCAGGGCGTGCCCGATGGCCACAAGTCGGTCGCGGTCGAAGTGCTTCTGCAACCGTCACAGAAAAGCTTCACCGACGAGGAACTGAAAGCCGTCGCGGACAAGATCGTCGCGGCGGCCGCCAAGCAGGGAGCGCAACTCCGTGGCTAATGAGGAAAACTGGGTCCGCATCGGCAACGACCATCTGTCGGCGGCGATCAATCCGTTCGGAGCGGAATTGTCCTCGCTGAAGGACGCCGAGGGTCGCGAGTTGATGACGAACGCGGACCCGGCCTTCTGGACCGGCCGCGCGCCCTTGCTCTTCCCGGTGATCGGCGTGACCCGCGACGGCATCCGCCTGAACGGCCAGCATTATCCGATGGCCAAGCACGGTTTCGCCCGCCACTCGATGTTCGAACTGGTGACGCACGAGGCGACCCGCGCGGTCTTCTCGCTGGGCGATAGCGAGGAAACCCGCACCTCCTATCCCTTCGCCTTTCGGCTGGAGGCGGAGTTCCGGCTGGAAGAGGCGACGTTGATCATGGAAATCCGCCTCCTCAACCGGGGCGAGGTGCCGATGCCCGCCAGCTTCGGCTTCCACCCCGCCTTCGCCTGGCCGTTGCCATACGGCAAGGCGCGGGCCGAGCACCGCATCGTCTTCGAAAAGGACGAGCCATCCCGGCTCCGCAAGATCGCGCCCGACGGCCTGATCGCGGAGGAGCGCCGTGACAGCCCGCTAGACGGCCGCGTCCTGCATCTGGCGGATGACCTGTTCACCGAGGACGCGCTGGTCTGGGATCCGGTCGAAAGCCAGGCGCTGACCTATGCCGCCGAGGGCGCGCCGCAGTTGCGTATCGCTTTCCCCGATACGCCCAAGCTGGGCATCTGGACCAAGCCCGGCGCGGCCTATGTCTGTGTCGAGCCCTGGCACGGCATCGCCGATCCGGAAGGGTATGATGGCGAGTTTGCCGACAAGCCCGGCGTGTTCGTGGTGCCGGTCGGTGGCGAGAAGGTCATGCGGATGACGGTGGCGCTGGCGGGGTAAGGGCGTCCGCCTGATATCCTACACCACCCCATATCCTACACCACCCCGGCGAAGGCCGGGGTCCAGTGGCTGTGACGTCGATAGCGAATGTCGACGTCCGATCTCAACGACCTTGGCAACTGGACCCGGGCCTTCGCCGGGGTGGCGCGGATGGAGGAAGGCTGGCACTGACGGCTACCGCAATCCAGGGCCTGTCTTGTGCCGCAATTTGCTGTAACAGGCGCAGCATCTCGGGCGCCCGGACGCCCCATTTCCCTATTCGACAGAGCCGCCCATGACTTCCCCCCGCCGTACCTTCGCGATCATCTCGCACCCTGACGCCGGCAAGACGACGCTGACCGAAAAGCTGCTCTATTTCGGCGGCGCGATCCACTTGGCGGGCGAGGTCAAGGCGCGGGGCCAGAACCGGCGCGCGCGGTCGGACTGGATGAAGATCGAGCAGCAGCGCGGCATCTCGGTTACGTCCTCAGTCATGACGTTCGAGAAGGACGGCGTGACCTTCAACCTGCTCGACACGCCGGGCCACGAGGATTTCTCGGAGGATACCTATCGCACGCTGACCGCCGTCGACTCGGCCGTGATGGTGATCGACGCGGCGCGCGGGATCGAGGCGCAGACGCGCAAATTGTTCGAGGTGTGCCGCCTGCGCTCCGTGCCGATCATCACCTTCGTCAACAAGGTCGATCGCGAAGGCCGTCCGGCGTTCGAACTGCTCGACGAGATCGCCGACATATTGGCGCTCGACGTCGCGCCGATGAGTTGGCCGGTCGGTATGGGTGGGTTGTTCGAGGGCGTGCTCGACCTGACCACCGGCAAGGTGAGCCGTCCCGAAGGGGACAGCCGCGCCTTTCTGGGCAAGGTGGACGATGCGCCGCCCCTTCCACCCGAGGTCGCCGAAGAGGTGGAACTGGCGCAGGCGGGTTACGCCCAGTTCGACGGCGAAGCCTATCGCAATGGCGACCTGACGCCGGTCTATTTCGGCTCCGCGCTGAAGGACTTCGGCGTCGCCGAACTGATCGACGCGCTCAGCCGCCACGCGCCGAGCCCACGCCCACAGCCCGCCGAACCCGCGCCGGTGTCGCCGGAGAACAAGGAAGTCACCGGCTTCGTCTTCAAGGTGCAGGCGAATATGGACCCGCAGCATCGCGACCGGATCGCGTTCATGCGGCTCTGCTCGGGCACCTTCAAGCGCGGCATGAAGTTGACGCCGACGGGCCATGGCAAGCCGATCGCGGTGCATTCGCCGATCCTGTTCTTCGCGCAGAATCGCGAAGTCGCGGACGAGGCGTTTCCGGGCGATATCATCGGCATCCCCAATCACGGCACGCTCCGCGTCGGCGATACCCTGTCGGAGCGGGCGGATGTGCGCTTCACCGGCCTGCCCAATTTTGCGCCCGAAATCCTTCGCCGCGTGGCACTCAAGGACCCGACCAAGACCAAGCAGCTACGCAAGGCGCTGGACGACATGGCCGAGGAGGGGGTGACCCAGGTCTTCTATCCCGAGATCGGGTCTAACTGGATCATCGGCGTGGTCGGGCAGTTGCAGCTCGATGTGCTGCTGTCGCGGCTGGACGCCGAGTATAAGGTCGCCGCCGGGCTGGAGCCCGCGCCGTTCGACACCGCGCGCTGGATCGCGGCGGACGATCCCGCCGACCTCAAGGCGTTCATGGACCTGAACCGTGCCGCCATGGCCAAGGACCGCGACGACAACCCCGTCTTCCTCGCCAAGAGCGCCTGGGAGGTCGGCTATGTCGCGGATCGTTACCCGAAGGTCCGCTTCCTCGCCACGCGCGAGCGCTAAGGAACCGGAAGGCCGTTTCGGGGCTTCAACGGTCATGAACGAACAGGGATTGTCCATGGACCGCACCGCGATCGACGCCACCTTCGAGGCCAATGAGAAGCTGATCCGCCGCCGCGCCCTGAAGGCCGGGGCGAAGGCGCTGACCATCGGGACCGAAAGCCTGGCCGAGACGATCGATGCGATCGCCGATGCCTATGGCCTGACGGGGGCGCAGCGCCGCCAGTTGGAGCCCGGTGCGGCCATCGAGGCGCAGGAGATTGCGGCCAAGCTGAAGGGTTTTGTCGGCCCGGCGGCGATCCTGGGCGATCTGCGTGGCGGGTCGGGCCTGTTGTCGCAGGCGCGCGCGGCGGGAAAGCTGGCCAAGACCGCACGGCGGATCGGCAAGGGCGGGCTTGCCGCCGGTCGGATCGCCGCGCGCGGTGGTCGGGCGGCACGCGCGGTGCCTTGGGCGGCGCTCGGCGTCGCGGCCTGGGGTGTCGGCAATGGCGGTTGGTTCTGGTGGCGCGCCCATGCCTATAACCGGGCTTGCCGCGATCTGCTGCTGGGAGCGCAGGGCGGGGTGATTCAGCACGCTTGAGGCGGGATTGCAGCCTCGCCTTCGACTTCGCTCCGGCTGAACGGGGTTCGAGGTCCGGACCCACTCCACCCAGCCGTCCAGCCAAAGCGAAGTCTAAGGCCGCGTGCGCCCCCTATCGCCGTTCCGCCCGATCGTCCCAGGCCAGCGCCTCGACCAGCGAATCGCGGATGTTGCGCAACATGGTCGCGGGATCGTCTTTCGCTCGCGCCTCGTTGTCCAACAGTTGTTGGACGCCGCGCACGGTATAGGCCTGCTGGTTGAGCAGGTGATCGATGCGGCGAATCAGGGCCAGGTCTTCGGGGCGGTAATAGCGTCGGTTGCCCGCCCGCTGCACCGGGCGAAGCTGCGGAAAACGGCTTTCCCAATAGCGTAGCACATGCTGCGCCACGCCGGTTTCCCGCGCAACCTCGCCGATGGTGCGCAGGGCACCATCGGACTTGCCGCCTTCGATGGGACGCTCGGGCCTATCCCGCCGCGACAATACGATCGCGCATCATCTGGCTTGCGCGGAAGGTCAGGACGCGGCGGGGTGCGATGGGCACCTCGATCCCGGTCTTGGGATTGCGGCCGATCCGCTCCCCCTTGTCGCGCAGCACAAAGGTGCCAAAGCCGGAAATCTTGACGTTCTCACCCCGTGCCAGGGCATCACACATCTCGACGAGAATCTGTTCGACCACGTCCGCCGAATCGGAGCGGGACAGGCCCACTTCGTGATGCAGCGATTCCGCAAGATCAGCGCGTGTCAAAGTTCCAGCTTTGGTCATGTCCATCCCCCCAATGGTCTGTAATGGGCCGATTAACACATCGACTATTGGGACCGAAAGGGATTTATCTTGGTTAATGAAAATCGATTGCCTAGAAGCGGATTACAGCCGCTCCCCAAGTGAAGCCGCCGCCCATTGCCTCCAAAACGATCAGATCATTTTCCCGAATGCGCCCGTCCCGAACCGCCGTGTCCAGCGCCAAAGGAACCGAAGCCGCCGAGGTATTGGCATGGCGATCGACCGTCACGATGACTTTCTCCGCGGGAAGGTTCAGCTTGCGCGCGGTGGCGTCGAGGATGCGGGCATTGGCCTGATGCGGCACGACCCAGTCGACATCGGCGGCGGACAGCCCGGCCAGTTGCAGCGCTTCTTCCATCACCTGCGCCAGATTGACGACGGCATGGCGAAACACTTCGCGACCCTTCATGCGGAGCTTGCCGACCGTGCCGGTGGTCGAGGGGCCGCCATCGACATAGAGCAGGCCATTGTGACGCCCATCGGCATGGAGCTTGGTCGTCAGGATTCCGCGTCCGTCGGCATCCGCGCTCTCGCGGGCCTCCAGCACCATCGCACCCGCCCCGTCGCCGAACAGGACGCAGGTGGTGCGGTCCTCCCAGTCGAGGATACGGCTGAAGGTCTCGGCACCGATGACCAGCGCGCGCCGCTGCACGCCCGAGCGAAGCATCGCATCGGCGACCTGCACGGCGTAGAGAAAGCCCGAGCAGACCGCCGCGACGTCGAACGCCACGCAATCGTCGATGCCCAGCATCGTCTGGACCTTGGTGGCGGTGGCGGGAAAGGTCTGGTCCGGGGTGGCGGTCGCCAGCACGATCAGGTCGATATCCTGCGCCGACAGGCCCGCCGCCGCGATCGCGGCCTTGGCGGCGTCGGCGGCCAGCGTGGCGGTCGTTTCCTCGGGGCCCGCAATGTGGCGGAAACGGATGCCGGTGCGCTCGACGATCCACTCGTCGGACGTGTCCACCTCCTGCGCCAGTTCCTCGTTCGACACCCGCCGGGTTGGAAGCGCCGAACCCGTACCCGTGACGATCGAACGAATCATGCGGCATCCTCGAAATTCAAGAGATCCTCGGCAATACGCCGGGTCAGGTCGGCGCGCACCATCTTGGCCGCGTTGCCGATCGCGGTGGCGACGCCCAGTTCGGTCGCGCCGCCATGGCTCTTCACCACCACGCCCTTCAGGCCCAGGAAAACCGCGCCATTATGGTTGTTGGGGTCGAGATGATCGCGCAGCAATTCCGTAGCGGGGCGCGAGATCAGGAAGCCGATCTTGGACCGGGTCGAGGAGCGGAAGGCGCGCCTCAACAGGTCGCCCACGAATCGCGCGGTGCCCTCGGCGGTCTTGAGCGCGATATTGCCCGCAAAGCCGTCGCACACGATCACATCGACCTCGCCGCGGGCGAGCTGATTGCCCTCGATGAAGCCGGTGAAGTTCAGCGGCAGATGGCTCTGTCCGCGCAGCACGGCGGCGGCGTCGCGAATCTCGTCGGTGCCCTTCTGATCCTCGGACCCGATGTTGAGCAGCGCGACGCGCGGATTGTCGAGTTCGAGCAGGATGCGGGCATAGGCCGCGCCCATCACCGCGAATTGCACGAGGTTGCGCGCATCGCACTCGGTATTGGCGCCCAGGTCGAGCATGACGACGTCATTGTCGCCCAGCGTGGGGAGCGGCGCGGCGAGCGCGGGCCGGTCGATGCCGGGCAGGGTACGCAGCGACAGCTTGGCCATCGCCATCAGCGCGCCGGTATTGCCCGACGACACGGCGGCGGCGGCGCGTCCCCGCTTCACCAGATCGATGGCGATGCCCATCGATGTCGTGCGGGCGCGCCGGATCGCCTGGCTCGGCTTCTCACTGGAGCCGACCACTTCGGGCGCGTGCACGATTTCGGACGCGGCGGACAGATTGGGATGGGTCTTCAACCCCTCCGCAATCTGTGCCTCGTCCCCGACCAGCAGGAAGCGCATGCCCTCGAAACGGCGTCGCGCTCTGGCGACACCGGCCAGCATCACGGCCAGCCCGTCGTCGCCGCCCATCGCATCGACGGCGATCCAGGCGTTATCGGCCATGCGTTCCTCTAACGGTCATTCCGTTGACGGATGGAGGGATCAGCCCTCGACCGACACGACCTCACGGCCGTTATAGTGACCGCAAGCGGTGCACAGATTGTGCGGACGCTTCAGCTCGCCACAGTTCGGGCATTCCTGGAATGCCGCGATCGTCAGCGAGTCGTGGCCACGGCGCATGCCGCGCTTGGAGGGCGAAGTCTTTCTCTTGGGGACGGCCATTGCGGCACCTTATCAATTCGAACAATGGGTGGAATACGCCACGGTCAGCACCCATTGCGCGCCCGGATCGAAGGACCCGGCCGCGTGAGCACCCAGCCGGACGCATCGCGAAGCCCCGCGCCTATAGCGAGTTTTGCCGATGTTGCAAGCTTTGCCACGGAATGGCAGGCGGTGTTCGGGTTCAATATACGGAGAATGCGGCGCTTATGGTCTTGCCCGTCACGCTCAGCATCGCGGCGGCGGCCGCCTTGGTCAATCTGTGGCTCGCCCTGCGAATCGTCGTCGGGCGGGTGCGGGGCAAGGTCCTGCTGGGCGATGGCGGCGATTCGCGACTGGCCAGTGGTATGCGCGCGCAGGCCAATTTCGTCGAATATGCGCCCTTCGTGCTGATCCTGATGGCGCTGATCGAGCTGGCGGGGGGATCGTCCTTCTGGCTGTGGGTGCTGGGCGGCGCATTCATCATCGCGCGGATCGGCCATGGCTGGGGCATGATGCGGCCCGCGCCCAATATCGGGCGCGCCGGGGGCGCGATGGGAACCTGGGCGGTCCTGGCGCTGTTGGCGGGCTGGGCGATCGGGATCGTCTATACCAGCCATGTCGCGCCCGTCAGCGCCACCACCGTCATAAGGATCGACCAGCGATGATTCGTTTTCCCCTCATCGGCATGGCCGCCATCGCGCTGACCGCCGCCGCCCCCGATCCCATCTCGCCCACGCGCCTGTCGAACGATGTGAAGACGCTCGCCTCCGACAGCTTCGAGGGACGCGCGCCCGGCACGCCCGGCGAGGCGAAGACCGTCGACTGGCTGGTCGCGCAGTTCAAGGCAATGGGGCTGCAACCAGGCGGCCCGGATGGGCAGTGGACCCAGGCCGTGCCGTTGATCCGTACCCAGATCGGCGAGGGGACGATGCGCGCGGGGGCCATGCCGCTGGCGCAGGGCCAGGGTATCTATGTCTCGACCGTGCGTCCCGTCGATCGCGTCGCCATTCAGAACGCACCGATGGTCTTTGTCGGCTACGGCGTTCACGCGCCCGAGCGCGGCTGGGACGATTTCAAGGGCGTCGACCTGAAGGGCAAGGTCGCGGTCTTCCTGGTCAACGATCCCGATTTCGAGGCGGTCGCGGGCGACGATGCCAAGGGCAAGTTCGGCGACCGCCGCATGACCTATTATGGCCGCTGGACCTATAAATATGAGGAAGCCGCGCGGCGGGGCGCGCTGGGGGCGCTGATCGTCCATGACACGCCGGGCGCGGGCTATGGCTGGGCGACGGTCACCGCCCCGGCGGGCGAGAATTACGATATCGTGCGCAGCGATCCGACGTCGCGGGTGCTGTTGCAGGGCTGGTTGTCCGGCGATTCGGCGACGAAGCTGTTCGCCGCCGCCGGGCTGGACCTGGCGCAGCAGCGCAAGGCCGCCCGGCGGGCCGATTTTCGCCCGGTGGAACTGAAGGATCAGTCCTTCTCCGCCGACCTGCCCGTGACGACGGTGCGTGCGGAGAGTCGTAACGTGCTGGCCAGGCTGCCCGGCAAGACCCACCCCGATGAAGTCGTCATGTTCGGCGCGCATTGGGACGCCTATGGCAAGGGCGCGGCGGATGCGCAGGGGCGGGTGATCCGTCCCGGTGCGAACGACGACGGACTGGGCGTGGCGGGCGTGCTGGAACTGGCGCGCGCGTTCAAGGCGGCCCTGCCGACAGATCGCAGCCTGGTCTTCGCGCTGTGGACCGGCGAGGAGCGCGGGCTGCTGGGGTCGGAGACCTATGCGGTAAAGCCGGTCTATCCGCTGGCCAAGACGGTCGCCAACCTGACGCTCGACATCCTCCAGACGGCGGGGCCGTCGAAGGACGTGATGCTGGTCGGTGATGGCCAGAACGACCTGGAGGACCGGCTGAAGGCCGCCGCCGCCGCGCAAGGGCGGGTGGTGACGCCCGAGGCGCTGCCCGAACGCGGACTGTTCTACCGCGCGGACCATTTCTCGGTCGCGCGGCGCGGCGTGCCGACCTTGCTGCTGATGGCGATCAGCGGCGCGCCCGATCTGGTCGAAGGGGGGCGTCCGGCGGGGCAGCAATGGCTCGACGGCTATATGCGCTGCTATCACCAGACCTGCGATGCCTGGGACGCGAAATGGGACTTGCGCGGGGCGGCGGCGGATGTCGGTTTGTTCTACCGGATCGGGCGCGATCTGGCCGATGGGCGGGATTGGCCTGAATGGCGTGAGGGGTCGGAGTTCAAGGCGATTCGAGGGGAGAGTGCCGCGGAACGGCGCTGATTCCCTTGGCCTTCGACCTCGGCGCTTTGCGCCGAGGTTTATCCTGAGCGGCTGGCTTGCCAGCCAGCCGAAGGGCTCAGGCTGAACGGGGTTTGGGGAACCCCTATCCCACCAGCCGTTCAGGCTGAGCGCAGTCGAAGCCCGCGCCCCACACGTCACCCCAAACCCAACACCCGGTCCGCCACGAAGGCATTGCTCTGCCGCTCATGCCCAAAGGTGCTGGGCTGACCGTGCCCCGGAATGAACGCGGTATCGTTCCCCAGCGGCCAGAGCTTCTCGACGATCGAGCGGATCAGCGTGTCATGATCCCCGCCGGCCATGTCCGACCGCCCGATCGATCCCTGGAACAGCACGTCGCCGACCAGCGCGAATTTCGATGGCGCGTGGTGGAAGATGACATGCCCGCGCGTATGCCCCGGCGTCTCGTACACATCCAGGGTCAGGTCGCCGATCGTCACCGTGTCGCCCTCGGACAGCCAGCGGGTCGGCTCCAGCACCTGGGCGGGGATGCCATAGGCCTGCCCATCCTCGTCCAGCCGCGCGAGCCAGAAGCGATCCTCCTCCTGCGGCCCCTCGACGGGGACGCCCAGCGACTCGGACAGCGCCCTGGCTCCGCCCGCATGGTCGATATGGCCATGGGTCAGCAGGATCTTCTCGACCGTCACCCCGGTCTTTGCGATGGCGTCGTGGATACGGGGCAGGTCGCCGCCGGGATCGACCACCGCCGCCTTCATCGTCGCGGTGCACCAGACGATCGAGCAATTCTGCTGAAGCGGGGTGACGGGGACGATCGCGGCGCGTAGCGGGGGCGTGGTCTGGGAAGCATCGGTCATGGCGTCCGGGATAGAGACTGGGACAGTCGCGGCCAATCGATACTTGCATGTGCGGGGAAGGGCCGTGCATGGATCGTCGGCCCATGTCGCGTCCTATTCCCCCTTTTGTCCTGCTCGACGACGCCCGTGACGGGGGAGCGGCGGCGCGGCTCTATACGTACCCGGTGGAGATCGTCACCGCGCATCGGCCCGAAGAGGTTCCGGCGGCGCTGGAGCGGCTGCGCGGAGCCGGCGCGCGCGGGCTCGATGCGGTGGGCTATCTGACCTATGAGGCGGGGGCGGCGTTCGAATCCGGTGTGCCCGCTCGGTCGATCGACGGCCCGCTTCTGTGGTTCGGCCTGTTCGAGGGGTTCGCGATCGTCGAGCCCGAGGGGCTGCTGCCCGATCCGGCGGGGGCCTGGATCGGCGAACTGGTGCCCGAGACCAGCCCCAGCCGCCATGCCGAGCAGTTCGCCGCCGTCCAGGCGCTGATCCGCGCGGGCGATCTCTATCAGGTCAATCAGACCTTTCGGGCGACCGCGTCGGTGATCGGCGACCCGCTGGCGCTCTATGCGGGGCTTCGCGCCCGGTCGCGCGCGGGCTGGGGGGCGGTGGTGGCGACGGGGGAGGCGACGATCCTGTCGCTGTCGCCCGAGCTGTTCTTCGCGCTGGAGGACGGTCGCCTGACCGCCCGGCCGATGAAGGGCACCGCGCGGCGCGAGGCCGATCCCGCCGCCGATGCGCGCGCGGCGGCGGCCCTGCGCGACGACCCGAAGCAGCGCGCCGAAAATCTGATGATCGTCGATCTGATGCGCAACGACCTGTCGCGCGTCGCCCGGGCGGGCAGCGTCGCGGTGCCCGAACTCTTCGCGGTCGAACCCTATCCGACGGTGCACCAGATGGTTTCGACCGTCACGGCCGACCTGGCCGAGGGGCGCGATGCCTTGGACGTGCTGGCAGCGCTGTTTCCCTGCGGATCGATCACCGGCGCGCCCAAGATCCGCGCGATGCAGGCGATTGCCGGGATCGAGGATTCGGCACGCGGGCTCTATACCGGGGCGATCGGGCGGCTGGATGCCGATGGGGACGCGATGTTCAACGTCGCCATCCGCACCCTGACCTGGCCGACGGGCGGCTCACGGGTGACGCTGGGCATCGGGTCCGGGGTGGTCGCCGATTCGGTGGCGGCGGACGAGTGGGACGAGTGTCTCGCCAAGGCGGCGTTCCTGGTCGGGGGGCGGCCCGATTTCGACCTGATCGAAACCATGGCCTTCGATCCGGTCGAGGGTATCCAGCATCTGGAGGCGCATCTCGCCCGGATGAAGGCGAGCGCGGCCGCGCTGGGTTTCGCCTTCGACCGGCATGGCGCGCGCAACGAACTTCAGGCGGCGACCTTCCGCCTGCGCGAGGCACGGCGGATCCGGCTGTTGCTGGCGCGCGGTGGCGCGGTGGTGGTGGAGGTCGGCCCCCGGCCCGCACCCTTCGATGGGGTGGTGCCGGTGCGGATCGTGCCGCTGCCCGTCTCTCCCGACGATCTGCGCTTGCGGCACAAGACCAGCGCGCGCGGCTTTTACGACGCGGCGCGGATCGCGGCGGGCACGGCCGAGGTGGTGTTCGAGGCCCCCGATGGCGGCCTGACCGAGGGCAGCTACACCTCGCTGTTCGTCACGCGCGGCGATGTGCTGGTCACCCCGCCGCTGGCGCAAGGGCTGCTGCCCGGCGTGCTGCGCGCGCATTTGATCCAGACGGGCCGCGCGGTCGAGGGGCGGCTGACGCGCGCCGACCTTCGGGACGGATTCTTGCTTGGCAATGCACTTCGCGGATTGTTTCGTGCACGGATGGTTGCGGATTGAGGGTGGAGGCGTCTAAAGCGCCCCCGCAAATCCCTGTCGCAAAGGTTCCGTTTCATGCAGCCCTCCGCCGCGCTCGGCCGTATCAGCCCGTCCCCCACGCTCGCCATCACCAGCCGCGTGTTGGAACTGAAGCGCGCCGGTGTCGATGTGATCGGACTGGGCGCGGGTGAGCCCGACTTCGACACGCCCGATTTCGTCAAGGAGGCGGCGATCCGGGCGATCCGCGACGGCAAGACCAAATACACCAATGTCGACGGCACGCCCGAGCTGAAGGCTGCGATCGTCGAGAAGTTCGCGCGCGACAACGGCCTGACCTACAAGGCCGATCAGATCAGCGTGAATGTCGGCGGCAAGCACACCCTGTTCAACGCGATGGTCGCGACGATCGATGCGGGCGACGAGGTGGTGATCCCCGCGCCTTACTGGGTCAGCTATCCGGACGTTGTCCAGTTCGCGGGCGGCGTGCCGGTGATCGTCAAGGCCGGACCGGAACAGGGGTATAAGCTGACCCCCGAGGCGCTCGACGCCGCGATCACGCCCCGGACCAAGTGGGTGATCCTCAACTCGCCGTCCAATCCGACCGGCGCGGGCTATACCGCCGACGAGTTGAAGGCGCTGGGCGAGGTGATCCTTCGCCACCCGCATGTCTGGGTCTTCGCCGACGATATGTACGAGCATATCGTCTATGACGGCTTCCGCTTCGCCACCATCGCGCAGGTCTGCCCCGAACTGTACGAGCGCACGCTGACCGTGAATGGCTGCTCGAAGGCATATGCCATGACCGGCTGGCGGATCGGCTATGCGGGCGGCGCGCCCTGGTTGATCAAGGCGATCGCCAAGTTGCAGTCTCAGTCGACCTCCAACCCCTGTTCGATCGCGCAGGCGGCGGCGACCGCGGCGCTGACCGGCGACCAGGGCTTCCTCGCCGAGCGGAACCAGGCGTTCCAGGCGCGGCGCGACATGGTGGTGTCGATGCTGAACGCAATCGAGGGCATGACCTGCCCGACGCCGGAGGGGGCCTTCTACGTCTATCCGTCCTTCGCCCCGCTGATCGGCAAGTCCACGCCCTTGGGCCGGTTGATCGATGGCGACGAGGCGTTCGTCGGCTATCTGCTCGACGATGCCAAGGTGGCGGCGGTGCAGGGTGCGGCGTTCGGCCTCTCGCCCGCGATGCGCATCAGCTATGCGACCTCGGATGCGCTGCTTCGGGAAGCGTGCACCCGCATCCAGACGGCCTGCGCCGCGTTGAAATAAGCGGCGCAATAATTTCGCATCGCTGCGCTGCGAAAGCCAGTCGGTCCGGCCAAATGGCTCGACTGGCTGGCTTTTTCCTATCGCTGGGTGCGCTGCGGCAATATGGCTTAACTGTGGCGTGAACGACACGGTCACGTGCCGTTAATGCTGTGTTTCTATAAACGCCATTGTCGGAACGGTGCCGATCGACCAGATGGCACCCGGAAGATCGCCGCCCATTTCGGAGGCGAACCGTTTAGACAGGTGAAGACGAATGCGTGCCCTCCTCAAGTCCAGCTTCGTATGGCAGTTCGCCGGCGGATTTGCGCTTGGCGCCCTGGGTCTCGTGATGCTTCACCCGGCCGACGCGCCCAGCCGCTATGCGTCCGCTCCGGTCGAGGCGGTTCGCTAAGGGGCCCCGGCGGGGTGATTCCCGTGGCCTTCGACTTCGCTCAGGCGGAACGGAGGTTTGGAATACTCCTCTAAAACAGCCGTTCAGGCTGAGCGAAGTCGAAGCCCGCGCTTCAACGCCCGCCTCTAGCCGAACCTGAAATCCCACCCCATATCATGGCGATGCGCTATACCCTCTGCATCGCTCTGGTCGCGACCGCATTCGGAGCGGTCGCCCTGTCCTCGCTCCCCGCCCGGGCGGAACGCGCCGTGCCGTTGCCCAGGGCCGCACTGGACATCCCTGCCGCCGGTCGCAGCCAGACGGCGGTGCTGGCGGGCGGTTGCTTCTGGGGCATGGAAGCGGTGTTCGAGCGGGTGAAGGGCGTCCGCGCCGTAACGGCGGGCTATGCCGGGGGTCGTCGCGAGGATGCCAATTACGGCGCCGTCTCGACCGAGCGGACCGGCCATGCCGAGGCGATTCGGATCACCTACGACCCCGCGCAGGTTTCCTACGCCACGCTGCTCCGCGTCTATTTCGCGATCGCGCATGATCCGACCCAGGTCGGCGGCCAGGGCCCGGATCGCGGACCGAGCTATCGCTCCGCCATCTTCGCCCAGTCGCCCGAACAGGCACGGGTCGCCCGCGCCTATATCGCGCAGCTGACCAGGGCCCATGCCTTTGGCAAACCGATCACCACCCGGATCGAGCAGGGCGGCTTCTTCCCCGCCGAGGCGGATCATCAGAATTTCTACGACCGCAACCCGATGCATCCCTACATCATGCGCTGGGACCAGCCCAAGGTGGCGGGCTTCCGCGCCGGTTTCCCGGATCTGGCGCGGGCGGGATAGGGCGTAGCACTTCTTCCCTCGCCCCTCTGCGAGGGGAGAGGGTTGCGCAGACTTGGTCTTTGCGAAGCAAAGGCCTAGTCGGAGCTGGGTGAGGGGTGAATGCTCGCGGTAGCGAGCGCGAGCCCCTGGCTCGCTCAACCCCTCACCCAAGCTACGCTAACCAGCAAGCTGGCAAGCTTCGCTAACCCTCTCCCCTGGACAGGGGAGAGGGATGGAAGCCAGGGAAATGGGGACCTCCTCTCAGGCGGCGACCGGGAAGCGCAGCATGCGGTCGCGCACCGGGACCAGAGCCTCCGCCGACCGCCCGACCGCCTGGATCAGCGCGGGATGATCCACGTCCAGCCCGCCGGTCAGCGCCCCGAAGGCGGGCAGGATCAGCTTGTTCGTCGTCCCCACGAAGCAACGCCGCTCGACCAGCTTGCCGCGCACCCGGAGGCGAAGCTTGGGGTGGAAATGCCCCGACAGTTCGGGCCGCGGCTCCGCCGGATCGGCCTCGTGCCGCAGGACCAGCCCATCGACCAGCGCTTCGTCCACCACCGCGCCGCCGCATCGGTCGCGCAGCACGGGGTCGTGATTGCCGGTGATCCAGGTCCATTCGGTCGAGCCGGTCAGCGCCAGCAACATCGCCCGCGCCTCCGGCAGCAGGCGGTCGCATCCCTCCGCATCGTGAAAGCTGTCGCCCAGGCACCAGACCTGCCGCGCGCCCGTCCGCGCCACGATTTCGGTCAACTCGCTCAAGGTTGCGAGCGAATCGTAAGGGGGCAGCATCTGTCCGCCGCCCGCATACCAGCTCGCCTTCTCCAGGTGCAGGTCCGCGACCAGCAGCGCGGCCCGCGCGGGCCAGAACAGCGCGCCATCGGCCAGCGCCTGAAACGCCTGCCCGCCGAACGAAAAGGGAACCATTCGCCGTCCATGCGCTTGACGCTCGGCAATATCAAGCGTTTGCACAGGGCATGGGAAAGCCCTTGCTTCCCGGACGGAGAAGCGTAAAGCGCGCCGTCCTTTTGGCTCAGGGGGTTCCGGCGGACATGACGGGGACGGCAACCGACATTATGGACGACCAGACCGCGGCGACCGGCGCGGCGGAAACCGCGCACCGTCACCCCGCGCTGGCAGCACTGACCATCGGGGCGATCGGCGTGGTGTTCGGCGATATCGGCACCAGCCCGCTCTACGCCTTTCGCGAGGCGCTGTCCCAATCGGCGGGCGATGGCATCGACCCCAGCGAGGTACTGGGCGTGCTCAGTCTGGCGCTCTGGTCGCTGATCCTGGTCGTCACGATCAAATATGTCGTCTTCCTGATGCGCGCCGACAATCAGGGCGAGGGCGGGGTGCTGGCGCTGGCCGCACTGGCCCGGCGCTCGGTCGGCATCCGCTCGCGGCTGGCGCTGGTGCTGGGCGCGGCGGGGGCGTCGCTCTTCTATGGCGATGCGATCATCACGCCCGCGCTGTCGGTCCTGTCGGCGATGGAGGGGCTGCACACCATCCCCGCCGCCGCCACGATCTTCAACGAAGACGTGATCCGGATGTGCACCATCGTCATCCTGGTCGCGCTGTTCTTCATCCAGTCGCGCGGCACGGCGTCGGTGTCGAAGCTGTTCGGGCCGATCTGCATCCTGTGGTTCCTCGTCATCGGCGGGCTGGGCCTGTGGCATATCGCCGACGAACCCTCGATCGCGCGGGTGATCTGGCCGGGTTACGGCGTCAGCTTCCTGGCGAGCCATGGGGTGGTCGGGCTCTTCGTGCTGGGTGCGGTGTTCCTGACGGTGACGGGCGCGGAGGCGCTGACCGCCGATATGGGGCATTTCGGGCGGCTGCCGATCCGGATCGGCTGGTTCTCGCTGGTCCTGCCGGCGCTGGCGCTCAACTATCTGGGGCAGGGAGCGTTCGCGCTGTCGGCGCTGGAGCGGGCGACCGCGAACGGACAGCCCTTCACCAATCAGGACTGGTTCTTCCTAATGGCGCCCGAGTCGCTCCGCCCCGCGCTGATCGTGCTGGCGGGGCTCGCCACCGTCATCGCGGCGCAGGCGGTGATCACCGGCGCCTTCTCGCTGACCCAGCAGGCGATTCAACTGGGACTGTTGCCGCGCCTGCGCGTCCGCCAGACCTCGGCCGATTTCCAAGGGCAGATCTATCTGCCCGCGATCAACTGGCTGCTGCTGTTCGGGGTGCTGGTGCTGGTCATCCAGTTCAAGACCTCTTCGGCGATGGCCGCCGCCTATGGCATCGCGGTGACGGGGACGATGGTGGTGACGACCTGCCTCGCCTATCTGGTCGTTCGGCATCGCTGGGGCTGGTCGCGGGCACTGGCGCTGGCGGCGATCCTGCCCTTTCTGGCGCTCGACCTCGTCTTTTTCGGGGCGAACATCCTGCGGGTGATCGAGGGCGGCTGGGTGCCGTTGCTGGTTGGCGCGGGGGTGGGGACGATCATCCACACCTGGGTGCGTGGGCGCGGGATCGTCGCGGCCTTCGAAAAGCGCCAGGCGATTCCGCTCGCCGACCTCGCCGCCGCGCTGGCCAAGCGTCCCCCGGAGCGGGTGCCCGGAACGGCGGTGTTCCTGACCGCCAATCCGGCGTCCGCCCCCGGCGCGCTGCTCCACAATCTGAAGCACAACAAGATCCTGCACGAACAGAATCTGGTCGTGACGATCCGCACCGCCGACCGGCCCGTCGTGTCGGCGGAGAAGCGCGCGCATGTCGAGCGGCTGGACGACAATTTCGCGACCGTGACGCTGACCTATGGCTTCATGGAGACGCCGGACATCCCGCGCGACCTGCCCCGCGATCTGGGCGTGGAGACACGCATGTCGGGGCTGGACCCGATGAAGACGAGCTATTTCATCGGCCGCAACACGCTGAAACCCGAGGCGGAAAAGGGCATGCCGCCCTGGCAGGACCGGCTGTTCATGTTCCTGCAGCGCAACGCCAGCGACCCGACCGACTTCCTGCGGATTCCGCCGGGCAAGGTGCTGGAATTGGGGGAGCAGGTGACGGTGTGAGTTATTCCTTCCCTCCCCAAGTTTGGCTCGGGGGAGGGATAGGGGCTACAGCGTGACCTTGGGCGGCTTGGCGGCCTCGACCGCGACCAGCACCATCTTTTCCCAGATCGCGGGATCGCCCGCGTCCGCCATCGCCTGATCGGGTTCGCGCAGCGTCCGCAGCACCGCCAGCGCGTCGGACATATGGTCGCGCCAATGGGCATCGACCAGCTTGGCGGCGGACTCCGAATCGCCCCCGGCATTGGCGCTCAAGCGCTGGCCGCACAGCACGCGCGCGATGCGTTCGGCGGCGGGGGTGTGGGCAATATCCATGGCAACCTCTCCTGATGCGCGTGTCGTTACGCGTTCAACGCGTCAGGATCGCGTTGGGATGCAATCGATGGCCGCAAGCACGCCCCTCCCGCAGGCGAGTTTCAGGTCGGTCATGCCCCCGGCACGACCTAAACGATGCGGGGCATCGTTTACCTGAAACTGGGATGGGGGAGGGTACGCCACAGGCGATGGTCTCTGTGAGAGTCCTTGCCCTCCCCAAACCCCTCCCGCCTGCGGGAGGGGCTTAAGAAGAGCTAAGAAGGATTCAGCCCTGCGCGCCGCGACCGGCACCGCCGCCGGGGCGACCCTGGCCGCCGCGACCACGACCGCCGCCAGCTCCACCACCGCCGCTACGACGGCGCGGCTGGCGACCCTGCGGGCCCCGCGCGTCGGTCGCGCGCGGATGATGGGTCGCACGCGGACGCGCCGGATCGCGCGGACGGTCGACGCGCGGCGCGGGGTCGGCGCCGATGGCCTTCACCCGCTGCGACTTGATCGCCTCGGCACGCTTCACGAAGTCGGCGGGAAGCGGCACGACATTGATCTTCTGCCGCGTCAGCTTCTCGATGTCCTTCAGATAGGGCCGCTCATCCTCGGCGCAGAAGGCGATGGCCAGACCCGAGCGGCCCGCGCGCGCCGTGCGGCCGATGCGGTGGACATATTGCTCGGCGACATTGGGCAATTCGAAGTTGAAGACATGGCTGACGCCCGGAATGTCGATGCCGCGCGCGGCGATGTCGGTCGCCACCAGCACGCGGGTCTGGCCCGAGCGGAACTCGCCCAGCGCCCGCTCGCGCTGGCCCTGGCTCTTGTTGCCGTGGATCGCGTTGGCGGCGATGCCATTGCCCGCCAGCAGCTTCACGACGCGGTCCGCGCCATGCTTGGTGCGGGTGAAGACCAGCGCCAGCTCGATCGCGGGATCGGCGAGCAGGATGGTCAGCAGCGCCTGCTTCTCGGCCTGCGTTACGAAGGTCACCGACTGCTCGACACGCTCGGCCGTGGTCGAGACCGGCGTGACCGACACCGTCGCAGGGTTGTCGAGGAACTTGTCGGCCAGATCGCGGATCGCGGCGGGCATGGTGGCCGAGAAGAACAGGGTCTGACGCTTGCGCGGGATCATCTTCACGATGCGGCGCAGCGCATGGATGAAGCCCAGGTCGAGCATCTGGTCGGCCTCGTCCAGCACCAGGATTTCGATCATCGACAGGTTCAGGAAGCCCTGCTCGACCAGATCGATCAGGCGGCCCGGCGTCGCGACGAGGATGTCGACGCCGCGCGACAGGTCCTGCCGGTTCTTGTTCAGGCTGGTCCCGCCGAAGACGGTCGCGACCGCCAGCTTGGAGAATTTGGCATAGCCTTTCGCATTCTCGGCGATCTGGCTGGCCAGTTCGCGCGTGGGGGCGAGGACGAGCATCCGGCAATGGGTCGGCAGGACGCGCTTGTTCGCCTCGACCAGACGCTGGATCGAGGGGAGGACGAAGGCCGCGGTCTTGCCGGTGCCGGTCTGCGCGATGCCCAGCAGGTCGCGGCCTTCCAGCAGTGTCGGGATCGAATCGCGCTGGATCGGGGTGGGTTCGGAATAGCCTTTCGCTTCGAGCGCGCGGACGAGCGGCTCGGCAAGGCCGAGTTCGGAAAATGGCATGGAATTGCTTTCGATCATGGCGCGCGAGTCACGGAAGGGCCGCGAGATGCGGCGCCGGGGTTGATGACACCCCGCGTGACAAGGGAAGCCTGAAGACAGGGTCGGGGCGGAGCCGGGACCAGATGGTCCGTTCACGCTGCGAGTGGACGCCTCGACGGATGGCCATGTGCGCCCACCTTTGCGAAAAGTCAAGTTTCGGGCAGGATCGGGGCGCGATGGCGTGACAATCGCGGACGGATGGTTACATCTGATACCAAATAGGCAAGAGGAGTCCTGCATGAAACTCGCCAGTCTCAAGGAAGGTCGCGACGGCAAGCTGGTCGTCGTGTCGAGCGACCTCGCCTGGTATACGGATGCGGGGCATATCGCACCGACGCTGCAAGCCGCGCTCGACGATTGGGATGTGATCGCGCCCGCACTCGCCAATCTGGCGACCGATCTGGATCACGGCGCGATCCCGCGTGCGCGTTTCCACGAGCATGACGCCGCCTCGCCGCTGCCGCGCGCCTATCAGTGGGCGGATGGGTCGGCCTATGTGAATCACGTCGCGCTGGTCCGCCAGGCGCGCGGGGCGGAACTGCCCGAGAGTTTCTGGCACGATCCGTTGATCTATCAGGGCGGGTCGGACGGGTTCCTGGGGCCGCGCGATCCGATCCCGCTGGCCGATGAAAGCTGGGGCTGCGACCTGGAGGGCGAGGTCGTCGTCGTTACCGGCGATGTGCCGATGGGCGCGGGCCGCGAGGAAGCGCTGGCGGCGATCCGGCTGGTCGGACTGACCAACGACGTGTCGCTGCGGGGGCTGATTCCCGGTGAACTGGCCAAGGGGTTCGGCTTCTTCCAGTCCAAGCCGGCTTCGGCCTTCTCACCCGTCTTCGTCACGCCCGAGTCGCTGGGCGACTGGTGGCGGGACGGCAAGCTGCACCGGGTGCTGAAGGTCGACCTGAACGGGCAGCCCTTCGGCCGGGCCGAGGCGGGCGTGGACATGACCTTCGACTTCGGGACGCTGATCGCCCATGCGGCGAAGACCCGCGCGCTGGGGGCGGGGACGATCATCGGTTCGGGCACCGTGTCGAACCGCGATTCGGACGGCGGCCCCGGCAAGCCGGTCGCCGAGGGCGGCGTCGGCTATAGCTGCATCGCGGAAGTGCGGATGATCGAGACGATCCGCGGCGGCGAGGCGAAGACGCCGTTCCTGAAAAAGGGCGACACGGTGCGCATATGGATGGAGGACGACCGCCACCATCCCATCTTCGGCGCGATCGAGCAGACGGTCGAGTGACCCATTCCTCCCCAAGCTTGCTTGGGGAGGGGGACCGTCGCGAAGCGATGGTGGAGGGGCGGGGTCCGGCGGCTCGCCTGCTTCCCGAAGTTCGGTGACGGGGCGGCCGTCCGGCATCGCCCCACCACCACCGGGCTGACGCCCGGCGGTCCCCCTCCCCATCGGGGATGGGGAGGATTGGGGTGGTCAATCCACCAGCGCGTCGATCGCTTCGGCCATGTCGATGTCGCGCGCCGACAGGCCGCCCGCATCATGCGTGGTCAGCACGATGTCCACCCGGTTCCAGACATTGGACCATTCGGGATGATGGTCCGCCTTTTCCGCGAGCAGCGCCACGCGGGTCATGAAGCCGAACGCCTCGTTGAAATCGGTGAAGACGAAGCGGCGGCTGATCGCGTCGCGCGCCTCGTCCCAATCCCATTCAGGCAGGCCGTCCAGCGCTTCGTCCCGGTCCAGTTCGCTCAGCCGCTCCACCATGCGCGTCCCCTTGCTTCTCTTGTTCTTTCGCCTGCCCCAGGGGTAAGACGGCGCGCATGAGCGGGCAAGACGGGATCGGCGCGGCACCGGGAGCCGATGTGATCGAGGCGATCGCCCGCGCCGCGATCGCGCGCCTGCCAGAGGAGTTCCGCGCCCATCTGGGTGATGTGGTGCTGATCGTCGAGGACCATGCCGATGACGAGACGCTGGCGGCGCTGGGTATCGAACATCCGCTCGATCTGACCGGCCTCTATCATGGCCGTCCGCTGGGTGAGAAAAGTTCGATGGATTCGGGGAGCTTGCCCGACCGCATCCACCTTTATCGCCGCGCGATCCTGGACGAATGGATCGAGACGGGGGTGCGGCTGGACGATTTGGTCGTGCATGTGACGATTCATGAGATCGGCCATCATTTCGGCCTGTCGGATGAGGACATGCACGCGCTGGAACACGCGGTCGCGTGATCCTGTGCCTGTCCGATGTCGCCTGCGCGCGGGGCGGGCGGCTGCTCTTCGCCCGGTTGTCGCTGGGCCTCGTGGCGGGCGAGGCGGCGATCGTCACCGGTCCCAACGGTATCGGCAAGTCCAGCCTGCTTCGCCTGGCCGCCGGCCTGATCGCGCCGTTCGAGGGGCGGGTGGAGCGGACCGCGCGTATCGCGCTGATGACCGAGGATATCGCCCTCGACACCGAGCGGCGTCTGGGCGAGGCGCTGCTCTTCTGGGCGCGGCTCGATCCCCTGCCCGATGCGCGGGGGCGAGTGGCGGCGGCGCTGGAGGCGGTGGGCCTTGCTCCCCTGGCCGAGGTGCCGGTGCGCCTCTTGTCGACCGGTCAGCGTCGCCGCGCCGCACTGGCGCGGGTGGTGGCGTCGCGTGCTCCGCTCTGGTTGTTGGACGAGCCCGCCGCCGGGCTGGATCTCGACGGTATTGCGATGCTGGAGCGCATGGTCGCCGCGCATCGTGCCGATGGCGGAGCGGTGCTGCTGACCACGCATCAGCCGCTGGAGGTGGGCCAGGCGCAGTGGCTCGCGCTGGGCGAGCTGGTTCCGGCATGAGCGTCGCCCCGACCTTGATCGCGACCCTGATCGCGCGCGATGTACGGCGCGGCTATGCCGGGGGCGGGGCAGGGCTGGTCTGCGGTTTTTTCCTGCTGGCGGTGGTGCTGTTCCCCTTTGCCATCGGGCCGGACCGGGCGGTGCTGGCGCGGGTTGGGGCGGGGGCGATCTGGGTCGCGGCCTTGCTTGCTGCGCTGTTGCCCGTCGATCGGCTGGTCGCGCCCGATGTCGAGTCGGGCTGGTTCGACCAGATTCGGGTGCACGGCCTGTCGCTGCCGCTGGTCATGGCCCTGCGGATCGTCGCGCACTGGATCGCCTTTGCGCCGCCGCTGATGCTGGCGGCCTTGGTCGCGGGCGGGCTGTTCGGGTTGGACGGCGCGGCGGTCAGGCGGGTCGAGGCGGGGTTGCTGCTCGGCACACCGGGGCTAGCCGCGCTGGCGGTGGCGACCGGCGCGCTGACCGCTGGACTGCGGGGAGCCGGGGGGCTGGCGGGCTTGCTGCTGTTGCCGCTGGCCCTGCCGCTGCTGATCTTCGGGGCGGGGAGCGGGGACATGGGCGCGCTCAAGCTGCTGGCGTCCGTATCGCTGTTGCTGGTCGCGGGCGCGCCCTGGATCGCGGCGGCGGCGATTCGTTCGGTGCGGGACTGAGACGATGGCCGACGCGGCGCGGATCGCGCGGGCCTTCGACGCGGCGGCGGCCTATGACGCCCATGCGGTGGTCCAGCGACAGGTCGCCGATTGGCTGGCCGATCGGGTCATCGCCGCCGCGCCGCCCGCCCCGCGCGTGCTGGAGGTGGGGTGCGGCACGGGTTTCCTGACAGCGGCGGTCTTGCCCCGGCTGGAGCTGCCCGACTGGCTGATGACCGATATCGCGCCCGCGATGCTGGCGCGCGGGCTGGCGGCGAATCCCGGCGTCCGGGGGAGGGTGATGGATGGGGAGCATCCCGACCTGCCCGGTGAAGCGCCCTTCGACCTGATCGTCAGCAGCCTGGCGGTGCAGTGGTTCGCCGATCTGGGCGGGGGCTTGCGGCGGCTGGCCGCTTGCCTTGCGCCGGGCGGGCGGATGCTGGTGACGACGCTGGTCGAGGGCACGTTCGCGGCCTGGCACGACGCACACCGGGCGGAGGGCTATGTCGCGGGGAGTCCCGCCTATCCGTCGGTCGGTTCGCTGATGGCGACGGGGTGGCGGATCGAGACGCGGACGTTCGAGGAGCGGCACGGCTCGGCGGGGGCCTTCATGCGCGCACTGCGGGCGATCGGGGCGGGAACGCCGCGTGAGGGGCACCGGCCGATCCCGCCGGGCGCGATGCGGCGGATTGCGAAGCGGTTCGAGGCAGGCGGGGCGGTGGCGACCTATGAGGTCGCGTTGATCGAAATCCCCAACCCCCGTTCAGCCTGAGCCCTTCGGCTGGCTGGCAAGCCAGCCGCTCAGGATAAACTTCGGCACTGTGCGCCGAAGTCGAAGGCCACGCCAGATGATGGCGGCGGGGCGTGTGCTTCGACTTCGCTCAGCACGAACGGATGTCTGGATTTACCGGCTCCACCGCGCCCAGATGGCCGTCGGCAGGACCAGCCCGCGCGCTTCCTCGCGCACGCCGAGTTCGCCGCATTCGACCTGGCCGGGCAGGTCGGCCATCGCCTGTCGCATCATCTCGCCGATCGCCAGCGCCGACATGCGCACGGCGTACACCGTCAGGAACAGGAAGCGCGATTCGGTATCCAGCAACTGGCGACAGTTCGCGATCAGGCCGGGCAGGTCTTCCTCCAGCCGCCACACCTCGCCCTCCGGCCCGCGTCCATATTTGGGCGGGTCGAGCAATATGCCGTCATAGCGCCGCCCGCGCCGCACCTCGCGCGCGACGAATTTGGCGGCGTCGTCGATGATCCAGCGCACCGGTGCATCGCCCAGACCCGACAGCATGGCATTGCCGCGCGCCGCCTCGACCGATTTCTTGGAGGCGTCGACATGGACCATCTTTGCCCCCGCGCTCGCCATCGCCAGCGTGCCGACGCCGGTATAGCCGAACAGGTTCATGCATTCCGGCTCGGCCAGGCCGTCGACCTGCTCGCGCATCCAACTCCACACCGGCGCCATGTCCGGGAAGAAGCCCAGATGGCGGAACGGCGTGTTCTGCGCGGTGAAGCGCACCTCGTTCCACTTGAGCGGCCAGCCCTCGCGCGGGACCGGCTCGTTGAAATTCCAGCGGCCGCCGCCGTCCTCGTCCGAGCCCGGCACGAACTCCGCCGCCGCGCGCCAGTCTTGGCTCGCGGGGGCCCACATCGCCTGCGGCTCGGGGCGGATGAAGCGGAACCGGCCATAGCGTTCCAGCTTGCGACCATGGCCGGAGTCGACCAGCCCATAGTCGGCCCAGGGCTCGCCGATCATCGTTTCGAGTTTCATGCGCCCGCGTTAGCGCAAACCATGCCCGTCGATAAAGGCCGTCACCGCCTCGAAGGTGGCGGGCAGGGTGGTGTAGCGCTCCTCGCGCTCGAACAGGTCGCCGACGCGGCGGGGGAGCGGGGGGCGAACGCCGGTCGCGCGCTCGACCGCGTCGGTGAACTTGGCCGGATGCGCGGTGGCGAGCGTCACGACGGGCGCGCTCGTCCCGGCGGCGCGGGCGGCGGACAGGGCGATGGCGGTGTGCGGGTCGAGGATCTGCCCCGCTTCCTCCGCTGCCCAGCGCATCGCGCGGCTCATGTCGTCGGCATCGACGCGGGTGCTGGTGAAGAGCGGGGCGATGGCCTGGCTCTGCGCATTGGTCAGCCGCATCGCGCCCGACGCCTCGAACCCCTTCATCTGCGCCGCCAGCGCCGCGCCGTCGCGCCCGTTCGCGTCGAACAACAGCCGCTCGAAATTGGAACTGACCTGGATGTCCATCGAGGGGGTCGCGGTCGCCTGTACCTGCCCCTTGGAGTAATCGCCCGAGGACAGCGCGCGGTGGAGAATGTCGTTGACGTTGGTCGCGACGATCAACCGCTCGACCGGCAGACCCATGCGCGCGGCGACGTAACCGGCGAATACGTCGCCGAAATTGCCGGTCGGGACCGAGAAGGCCACCGCCTTGCCCGGCGCGCCCAGCCGAACGGCGGCGTAGAAATAATAGACGACCTGCGCCATCAACCGTGCCCAGTTGATCGAGTTGACCGCCGACAGGGTATGGCGGTCGGCAAAGGCGCGGTCGTTGAACATCGCCTTCACCAGCGCCTGGGCGTCGTCGAAATTGCCCTGGATCGCGATATTGTGGACGTTGGGGGCGAGCACCGTGGTCATCTGGCGGCGCTGGATCTCGGTGACGCGGCCCGCCGGGTGCAGCATGAAGATGTCGATATTGGCGCGCCCCGCCACCGCGTCGATCGCCGCCGATCCGGTGTCGCCGCTGGTCGCGCCGACGATGGTCAGGCGCGTCTCGGTGCCGCGCAGGAACCGCTCGAACAACAGCCCCAGCATCTGGAGCGCGACGTCCTTGAACGCGAGCGTGGGGCCATGGAAGAGTTCGAGCAGCCATTGGTCATGGTCGAGTTGCACCAGCGGCGTGACGGCGGCGTGCGAGAAGCGGCCATAGGCGGCGTCGCACAGGTCTTGCAGTTCCTGCCCGGTCAGGCTGTCGCCGACGAACGGCGCCATGATCTTCGCGGCGGTCTGCGCATAGGACAGGCCCGCCAGCGCTTCGATCTCTTCGCCGGTCAGGCTGGGCCAGGCTTCGGGCACATAGAGGCCGCCATCGCTGGCGAGACCGGCCAGGGTCGCGCCCCGGAAATCGAGGATGGGGGCGGAGCCGCGGGTACTGAGATAGCGCATGATGCGCCGGGGCTTAACGGCGTGTGCCCGTCACCACAACCGTTGGATTGCGTCGAACGACCGCCAAACCATAGATAATTGCGGCGATCGCGGCGAACAGGAACCATTGGATGGCGTAAGCCAGGTGGTTGTTGGGTACGCCGTCGGTATCGGGACGGGGGTTGGATTCCAGTCCGGCGGCGGGCGTGTCGGCGACCAGCAGCATCGCCTGAGGGCGGTGATCGAAGGCCGATTCGATCAGCGAACGGCTGTCGGGCGCGTGGGAGACATAGCCGCTCACCCGCCCGCCGGGCCACGCCACTTCCTTGCGCGGATCATGGGTGGTGCCAAGCTGGACCTGTAAAGACCCCTGCGGCACCGCACAGGTCGCGATCAGCCGGAACCCCGCCGCGCCCGCGCCCGCCCGGCGGATCGTAATCGGCGGGTGGCAATCGGCGACCGTGCGGCGGAAGAGCAGGCCGTCGTCGGGGAACAGCGGAAAGGCGATGACCGGCCGCGCCGGATTGGCCGCCAGTTGCGCCAGATAGGCCTGCTTCTTCGGCAACCGGTCGAGCAACTGCCATAGCCCGAGCGCCACCATCGCCGCGACGGCCAGGCCGACGATCAGCGTCGGGAGGACGGGCGCACGCCTCATTCCCCGTCTTCCTCGGGGCGGACCACCGCGCCCTCGCGCGCCTCGTTCCGATATTCGGCGGCCATCAGCGCGCCCTTGGCGAGTCGCAGCGTATAGACCACGCCGATCGCGGTCAGCGGCAGCCAGATCATCATGTGCAGCCACAGCGGCGGGTGCAGCGTCAACTCGACGATGATCGCGGCGATGGTGATGATCGTGCCCAGGATCAGGGTCAGGAAGGCGGCGGGGCCGTCGCCGACATTGAACCGGGTGAAGTCCAGCCCACAGGCGCTACAGCGATCGGCGAAGGTCACGACCTTGGTCGAGAGCAGCGGCCCGGCAAACAAATGGGGCTGGCCACAACGCGGACACAGCCCCTGAAACGCGGCTCGCGCGATGGTGGGAGGGGTCGGCTCAGCCACTATGAACCGGCGCGCCCCAGCCACCCCAGACATAGACGGTGACGAAGAGGAACAGCCACACCACGTCGACGAAATGCCAGTACCATGCCGCCGCCTCGAACCCGAAATGCTGGCGGGGCGTGAAGTCGCCACGATAGGCGCGGATCAGGCAGACGATCAGGAAGATAGTGCCGACGATGACGTGGAACCCATGGAAACCGGTCGCCATGAAAAAGGCCGCGCCGTAATTGATCCCCTTAAACGGGAAGGGCGCATGGATATATTCATAGGCCTGGATCGAACTGAAGATCAGGCCCAGCACGATGGTCAGCCACAGGCCCTTCAGCACCCCGTCCCGGTCGCCCACGCCCAGCGCGCCCCACAGGCCGCGCTTCTCCCCGCCGCGCTGGTTGTGGATCAGGGCATGGTGCGCCCAGGTCACGGTGGTGCCGCTGGTCAGCAGGATCAGCGTGTTGAGCAAAGGCAGTTTGAAGGCGTCGATCACCTCCAGCCCCTTGGGCGGCCAGGTCGCGGCGATGGCGGTGGCCCCCTCCGCGGCGCGCTCCACCTGTCCGTCGACGAAGCTCATCGCGGTCGGGAAGAGCGAAAAGTCGAAAAAGGCCCAGAACCAGCCGACGAAGAACATCACTTCGGACGCGATGAACAGGATCATGCCATAGCGGAAGTGAAGCTGGACGACCGGGGTATGATCGCCATGATGCGCCTCACGCACCACATCGGCCCACCAGCTTCCCATGCAGAACAGCACCGCGGCGAGCCCAGCCAGAAACGCCCAGCCACCACCGGGCGCGCTGTGCATCCACATGATCGCGCCCGAGGCCATCAGCAGCGCCGACATCGAACTGGCCAGCGGCCAGGGGCTCGGCGGCAGGATGTGATAGTCGTGGTTCTTCGCGCCAGCCATGATCCCGTCCCTTAGCTTTTTGCTATTTTGGGGGCAGGCTAACCCGCTTTTCCCGCCGAATCCACCGGGTAAAATGTGTAGGACAGGGTGATGGTCTCGATGTCCTTGGCGTCCGGGTCGTTCAGGATCTTGGGATCGACGAAGAAGATGACCGGCATCCGCACCGTCTCGCCGGGTTTCAGCGTCTGCTGGGTGAAGCAGAAACACTCGATCTTGGTGAAATAGCGCCCCGCCTGGTCGGGGGTGACGTTGAAGGTCGCGGTGCCGGTGACGGGCACTTTGGCATTGTTGGTCGCGGTGAAGAACACCATGTCCCGCGCGCCGATATCGACCGTTTCGTGCGGATTTTCGGGCTTGAAGGCCCAGGCGAGGCGCGAGGAGACGTTGGCGTCGAAATTGACGGTGATCTGGCGATGGACGCTGCCCGGCGCCTGCGTGCCCCGCTGCGTCGTGCCCTGATAGCCCGTCACCTGACAGAACATGCGATAGAGCGGCACGCTGGCAAAGGCGAGCCCGGTCATGAACACCACGCCGAACAGCGCGAAGGCGACCGTGCGAGCCTGCCGCGTCAGCCGCATCAATGCATTCCCGACCGGATCTTGGACAGGGTGATGAAGAAGATCAGCACCACCAGGAACCCGAGCAGCAGCGCCATCGCGGTGGCACGAGCGCGCTGCTTGGCGCGAATCCGGTTCGAATCGTCAGGCGTCATGCCCAACGATCCACCACCAGCGCGCCGAAGAGAAGGAAAAGATACAGGATCGAATATTTGAACAGCCGCTTTTCGGGCTTCATCGCATCGTCGGGTTGCGTATGCCGGAAGGCGACGATCGCGGCGTAGAGCCCGAACAGCGCGGTCCCCGCACTGGCGATCACGCCATAGATCGCGCCGGTCAGCCCCAGCGGCCAGGGCGCGACGGCGGCGACGGCCATCGGAATGGTGTAGAGCCCGATCTGCGCGCGCGTCACCCGCTCGCCCGCGACGACGGGCAGCATCGGCACCCCCGCATTGGCGTAATCGGTCTTCACGAACAGCGCCAGCGCCCAGAAATGCGGCGGCGTCCATAGGAAGACGAGGCTGAACAGAAGGAAGGGGAGGAGCGCGATCTGCCCGGTCGCCGCCGCCCAGCCGATCAATGGCGGAAACGCGCCCGCGGCCCCGCCGATGACGATGTTCTGCGGCGTCCGCCGCTTCAGCCAGACGGTATAGACCAGCACATAGAACAGGATCGAGACGCTCAGGATGCCGGCGGCGACGTAATTGACCGCCAACCCCATGAGGATGACCGAGAAACAGGCGAGCCCGACCCCGAAATGCAGCGCCGATTCGCGGCTCATCCGCCCGGCGGGCAGCGGTCGCTTGGCGGTGCGTTTCATCAGCGCGTCGAGGTCCGCCTCATACCATTGGTTGAGTGCCCCGGCCGCGCCCGCGCCCAGCGCGATGCACAGGATCGCGGTGAAGCCGATCACCGGATCGACCCCCACCGGCGCGGCCAGCATCCCGCACAGCCCGGTGAACACCACCAGCGTCATCACCCGCGGCTTGGTGAGCGCCAGAAAGTCGCGCCAGTCGGCGGGAACGAAGACGGAGGAGGGAATGCTGGACATGGGAGTCCTGCATATAGGCGGTGTGGGAAGGGGGAGCAATCGAAGCGGTTGTCTGGGAAGGATACTGCCGCTCGCCCAAGGCGCTCCCCCTCCCGCAAGCGGGAGGGGGACGGGGGGAGGGCATGGAGTCTCACCGAGACTATCGCCTGTGGCTTTCCCTCCCCCATCCCCTCCCGCTTGCGGGAGGGGCGTGCCAAGATCAGAGCGCGCGTATCACCCCTTCAACGTCGCCATGTCGATCACGAAGCGATATTTCACATCGCTCTTCTGCATCCGGTCATAGGCGGTGTTGACCTCGTCCATCGCGATCATCTCGATATCGGCGGTCAGGCCATGCTGGTGGCAGAAATCGAGCATCTCCTGCGTCTCGGCGATGCCGCCGATCAGCGAGCCCGCCAGCGACCGGCGGCGGAAGACGAGGTTGCCGACCGAGGGCGAGGGATGCGGCGAATCGGGCACGCCGACCAGCGTCATCGTGCCGTCGCGCTTCAACAGCATCAGGAACGCATCGAGGTCATGCGGCGCGGCCACCGTATTCAGGATGAAGTCGAAGCTGTTGGCGTGCGCGGCCATCTGGTCGGCGTCCTTCGACACGATCAGGTCCCTGGCGCCCAGCCGCCTGGCGTCCTCGGCCTTGCCCGGCGAGGTGGAGAAGACATAGACCTCGGCCCCCATCGCGGCGGCGATCTTCACACCCATGTGACCCAGTCCGCCAAGCCCCACGATGCCGACCTTCTGGCCCGGCCCGACCTTCCAGTGGCGGAGAGGCGAATAGGTGGTGATGCCCGCGCACAACAGCGGCGCGACGGCGGCCAGATCACCCTCGTCATGGTTGATCTTCAGGACGAAGCCTTCCTTGACCACGATATGGTCGGAATAGCCGCCGAAGGTATGGCTGCCCATCACGGGATCGGGGCCGTTATAGGTGCCGACGAAGCCGGTGGTCTCGCAATATTGCTCTTCACCGTCATGGCAGGAGGCGCAATGGCCGCAACTGTCGACCATGCAGCCGACGCCGACCACGTCGCCGACCTGGTACTTGGTCACCGCGTCGCCGATGGCGGTGACCCGACCGACGATCTCGTGACCCGGAACGCAGGGATAGAGGGTGCCCGCCCATTCGCCGCGCGCGGTGTGCAGGTCGGAATGGCAGACGCCGCAATAGAGAATGTCGATCGCGACATCGTCTCCTTGCGGATCGCGACGCTCGAACGAAAAGGGCGCGAGCGGGGTATCGGCCGACTGGGCGGCATAGCCCTTGGCGGGAGTGGGCATGGAAGCTCCTCTGGAATCGATAGGGGCGACCGAAGGATCGCGGCGCTCATATGGGACCCGGGGACTCGCATGCCAGGGCGATGGGCCTGCTAGTTTTTCCGATTGGCAATGATCGGGAAATTGTAAAACTTCAACATGTTATATTGTCACTAGCCCTGCGATGCTCGCAACGACGGGCGGGACTTATCCCATAAATCCCTGATTCCAGGTCGACATGTCGTAATTGCCGATATTGGGCAGCACGGTGCGCAGGCTCCCCGAGTCAATGCCGAACCAGCTCGCCAGCGTCGCGGCATATTGGTCGACCGACATGGTCGGGATCAGGCGGCCCTGGCCGACATCGTCATTGTTGTTGACGCCCACCGTCGGCGCCTTGCCATAGAGCCGCTGCCCGCGCACCGCGCCGCCGACGACGAAGTGCATGCCGCCCCAGCCATGGTCCGACCCGTCGTCATTGGATTGAAGCGTGCGCCCGAAATCGGACGCGGTGAAGCTGGTCACCTGATTGGCGACGCCCATCGCCTCGGTGGTGTCGTAAAAGGCCTTCATCGCCGACGACATGCGGGCGAGCAGCCCCGGATGCTGCGCCACCAGATTGTCGTGCAGGTCGAAGCCGCCGAGCGACACGAAGAACACCTGCCGCTTCAGCCCCAGGGTCTGGTTGACCGAGATCATACGCGCGACCATCTTCAACTGGTCGGCCAGCGGGTTGTTGCTGGGGAAAAGCGGGAAGCTGGTCGCGGGCGCGCCCGCCAGCGCGCTGCTCAACTGCGCCTGGATATCGAGCGCCCGCTTGCTGATCCGCGCATGCTCGCTGGCGATGGCGAGGCTGGAGTCGGAGGTCATCAGCGTGCGCAGCATGTCGAGCGCGGTGGACGAACCGTACAGCGTCCGACTGCTGTTCAGCAGCGCGACCGGGCCGCCGGTGCCGACCGAATATTGGATCGCGCTGCGCCCGGTCAGGTACACGGCATTGCCGGTGGCGTTGATGCAGGTCAGCGCGGCATTGCCGTTGCCGTTCTGGAACACGTCGCCGATCCGCCCGCCCCAGCCGCTGCCCGCGCCTTCGGGGCTCGACGCCTGGAAGAAGCTCTGCTGGTCGTTATGGCTGAACAGCTTGGGAGGCAGGCGGACGCTGCGCTTCTGATATTGCGATTTGGTCGTCGGCTCGACCAGCGTGCCGACGTTCAGCGCGACCGCCATTTTGCCCGCCGCGAACAGCTGGCTCATCTCGGGCATGCTGGGCGACAGGGCATAGGCGCGGCCATCGGGCAGCGCGACCGAGGGGTTCAGCAGGGTGCCCGCCAGCACGTCGCGCTGATAGCCGATATTGGCCCGCGCCGCGCGATAGGCCGCGAAGCTGCCCTCGTCATAGGGGACCAGCGTGTTGGCATAGTCGTTGCCGCCATAGAGGAACACGCACACCAGCGCCTTGTAATCCGAGGCGGTGGCCGCCGCCGCCTCGCCGATCGCGGCCAAGCTGGAGACGAAGGGAGTGGCGGTCCCGGCCAGGCCGAGCAGGGCGCTGCGCTTCAGGAAAGCGCGCCGTGATTGATCATGGAGGGACTGGTCGTGCATCATGCTCATCACCGCAGGGTCAGATAGTCGGGGGAGGCCATGGTCAGCAGGATCGCGATGCCGACCCGGTTGATCGGGCCGTTGGTCGCGCTGGCAGACACGCTGTCGACCGCGGACCGGATGGTGGCCTGGGTCGCGGCGGACAATTGCCCGGCGGCGAGGATCAGATTGACCTCGTCGACCAGCGCGGCGCTGTCGGCTGCCTTGGTCAGGATCGCGGTGTAATCGGCCTTCACATCGCCGATGCCGTTGGCGATCAGCCCGTACATGAAGTTCACATAGCCGACGACGCTCTGTTCGCTGGTGATCTGGAACTCGGGCGCGACGAGGCCGCTGCTCGCCATGCCGGTGCCCGGCGGGGCATAGCCGGGGCGATAGAAGTTGAAGACCGACGGGCTGTGCCCCTTGGCCTGGCCCAACCGGTTCGACGGGTTGGAGGTGTCGCCGATCGCCCAGCCATTGGAGGGCGAATTGACGCCGAAGGCGCGCGCCCAGCCGGTCAGCCGCAGGACCGGCTCGCGCAGCTTGCCCGCCGTGGCGGCGGTGGACAGGGTCCGCGCCTCGCTGTCGAGCAGGATGGCGCGGATCACCGCCTTCATGTCGCCGCGCACGCCCTGGCCATTGTCGACGAACTTGGTCGCGACCCGGGTGACATAGGCAGGCGACGGGTTGCTGGTGACCAGCCGCTGGATCAACTGTTTCGAGACGAAGGGCGGCACGTTGGGATGCGCGAAGATCGCATCCAGCGCCGCGCCGATCCCCGCCATGCCGCCACCGCTGACCGTGGTGCCCAGAAAGCTCGACGCGCCGGTTTCGTTGAGGGTGGCGTTCATCACCAGCGGCTGGCGCAGCCGGGTCGGCGTGTTGCTGTCGGTGCTGGTCGGGACCAGTCCGGTGAACACGCGCGCCAGCCCGGACACATCGGCCTGGCCATAGGTGTCGATCGGCTGTCCGCCGTTCAGCTTGGGGGTGCCGTCCATGTTCAGCTGGCTGAGTCCCAGCGTGAACAACTGCATCAGCTCGCGCGCGTAATTCTCGTCCGGCTGGGTGCCGGTGGTCGGGTTGGCCTTGCGATTATATTGATAGGTCAGGAACTGGCCCATCGCGAAATTGGTCGTCACCGCGCCCAGCAGGTCGCGATAATTGCCGAAGGCATTGTCCAGCAGGATATCGACATAGGCCGCCATGGCGAAGGCGCGCCAGGTGCTGCTCGCCTGGTCGATGCCGACCACCAGAATGTCGAGCAGCGCCATGCCCACGCGCTGGCGAAGCTGGTCGGGCTCGACGATCATCTGGCGCCACATGGACGGGTCGAAGCCGCTGATCGCGTTCGCCTTGGCGGTGTCATAGCCATTGGCGATCAGCCAGTCCCAATGACTGGTCGCGCGCGGCAGGGCGAACTGGTCGGTCAGCCAGCCGTCATAGCCGCGCGAGACGACCGTATCGATGCTGGCGCGGGTCGCGCCCATCGTGGCCTGTGCCAGGAAGCGGCTGGCCTCGACGGCGGTCGGCGCGGCGTTGACCACGACGATGGGGGTCGTGGTGGCGGGGGTGGAGGCCGTGCCCTCGGCGCTGCCCGTGGCGGTGGCCGTGCTCCCGCCCCCGCCGCCGCCACCACAGGCGGCCAGCGCCAGCAGCGGCAGCGTCGCCACGCCGGCCCTGCCCGCCGCATGGCCCGACGGCCGTTCGACGATGGGCAGTTCCGTGCCGTCCTCGACGGTCGCCGCCATCGGCTCCGCCACAAAGTCCCGCCCCGTCATCACATCCATGTCCGATAGCGTCGCCGGGTTGGCGACCGAGGGACAGGATGAGCCTATCTGGTTAATGGAAGGTGCAGGGTTCCTCGGTTCGTCGCATCATGGAAACGATTTGGCCGAGACGGACCCATCGTGACGATGGCGTAATGAAAAAGGCCCCCGGACAATGGGTCCGGGGGCCTTGATCGAGGAGGAGGAAACGCCGGTCAATCGATGCGCGGCAGCGTCTCGAACTGGTGATAGGGCGGCGGGCTGGACAGCGTCCATTCGAGCGTCGTCGCCCCCTCGCCCCAGGGATTGTCCCCGGCGGGCTTTCCGGCGACCAGCGACCAGATCAGGTTGATGAAGAAGATGCCCATGCCCGCCGCCATGATCTCATAACCATGGGTCGCGACCGCGTTCCAGGTCGCATAGGCATCCGGGTAATCGGGATAGCGGCGCGGCATGCCCTGCAACCCCAGGAAATGCATCGGGAAGAACAACAGGTTCACGCCGATGAAGAACACCCAGAAATGCAACTGGCCGAGCAACTCGCTATACATCTTCCCCGACATTTTGGGGAACCAGTAATAAAAGCCCGCGAACAGCGCGAACACCGCGCCCAGCGACAGGACGTAATGGAAGTGCGCGACGACATAATAGGTGTCGTGCATGTAATCGTCGATGCCGCCGTTCGCCAGCACCACGCCGGTCACGCCGCCGACGGTGAACATGAAGATGAAGCCGATTGCCCAGACCATCGGCGTCTTGAAGCTGAGCGAGCCGCCCCACATGGTCGCGATCCACGAGAAGATCTTGATGCCGGTGGGCACCGCGATGATCATCGTCGCGGCGGTGAAATACATCTTGGTGTTCACGGACAGGCCGGTGGCGAACATATGGTGCGCCCACACGACGAAGCCGACCACGCCGATCGCGACCATGGCATAGGCCATGCCGAGATAGCCGAAGACGGGCTTGCGGCTGAACGTCGCGATGATCTGGCTGACGATGCCGAAGCCGGGCAGGATCATGATGTACACTTCGGGGTGGCCGAAGAACCAGAAGAGATGCTGGTACAGGATCGGGTCGCCGCCCCCGGCGGGATCGAAGAAGGTCGTGCCGAAATTCCGGTCGGTCAGCAACATGGTGATCGCGGCGGCCAGCACCGGCAGCGAGAGCAGCAGCAGGAAGGCGGTGACCAGCACCGACCAGACGAACAGCGGCATCTTGTGCAGCGTCATGCCCGGCGCGCGCATGTTGAAGATGGTGGTGATGAAGTTGATCGCCCCCAGGATCGACGACGCGCCCGCCAGGTGAAGCGCCAGGATCGCCATGTCCACCGATGGCCCCGGCTCGCCGAAGGTCGATAGCGGGGCGTAAGCGGTCCAGCCGACACCCGCCCCCGAACCGAAGAAGGGCGAGGCGAGCAGCAGCGTGAAGGCCGGGATCAGCAGCCAGAAGGACACGTTGTTCATGCGCGGGAAGGCCATGTCCGGCGCACCGATCATGATCGGCACGAACCAGTTGCCGAACCCGCCGATCATCGCGGGCATGACCATGAAGAACACCATGATCAGGCCGTGCGCGGTGATCAGCACGTTCCACAGATGCAGCGACTGGTCGAGGCTCTGCGCCCCGCCGTGCAGCAACCCCGCCCAGATACCCAGATACTGGATGCCGGGCTCCTTCAACTCGGCGCGCATCAGGCCGGAGATCGCGCCGCCGATGATCCCCGCGACGATCGCGAAGATCAGGTAGAGGGTGCCGATATCCTTGTGATTGGTCGACAGGAACCAGCGCGCGAAGAAGCCGGGCTTGTGATCGGCGTCATGGTGCGCGTGGTGGTCTTCATGACCGACGAAAGCCGATCCGGGGTGAAGTGCGGTGTCGGTCATGGCTTATTGTCCAGCGTTGCCGGGGCCCGCCGGACTGCCGGTGGCGCCTTGCGCGGAAGAGGGGGACTGGGCGGGGGTGGCCATATTGTCGGCGGGGCCGGTCACCGCCTCGGAGGCATTGGCCTGCGCCGCCTCGGAGGCCGAGCCCTCGGCACCCGGCTGCGGAATGACCGAGGAAGAGGGGGCCTTGGAACCCGGCATCTGGCCGCCCTTGGCCGCGACCCAGGCCGCGAATTGCGCCGGGGGCACCGCCTGCACCGCGATCGGCATGAACGCATGACGCGCGCCGCACAGTTCGGAGCATTGGCCGAAATACAGACCCGGCTTCTCGATGGTGAAGTTCGTCTCGTTCAACCGACCGGGCACCGCGTCCAGCTTCATCCAGAAGGCGGGGATCGCCCAGCTATGGATGACGTCGTTCGAGGTGGTGATCAGGCGGATCGGCACGCCGACGGGCAGGACGATGCGATTGTCCACCGCCAGCAGGCGTGGACCGTCGGCATCGGTGCGCGCGCGCTCGCCGGGGGCGACCTGATCCTTTTCCTTCAGCATGTTGGCGGTGATCTCGATCCCGCCATGATCGGGGTATTGATAGGTCCAATACCATTGGTTGCCGATCGCCTTCAGCGTGACGGCCCCGGCGGGCGCGGGCTTGAACTGCGCCTGGAGCAGCCCGATCGAGGGGATGGCGATCAGGACCAGGACCACCACCGGCCCCAGCGTCCACAACACCTCGACCAGCGTGTTGTGGCTGGTCTTGGACGCGACCGGATTGGCGGCGCGGCGATAGCGGAACACGACCCAGGCGAGCAGCAGCAGGACGAGGATGCAGATGATCGTGATGACCGGCATCAGCACGCCATTGTGCATCCAGTGCGCGAACTCGCCGTTCTTCGTCACCTGAGGCTGAAGGCCGATGCGCCCGTCGATCGGCAGGCCGACATTGGGATCGATGGTCGTCGCGGGCGCGCCGTCCTGCGCCAGCAGCGGGCTGGTCGGTGCGGCGGTGGCGGGCGCGGCGGCGCTGGTCGGCGCGGTGTTGGAGACGCCCGCGCCTTCGGCGGCGGCCTGTGGTGCAGCCTTGGGCGGCGCGGCCGGAGTCGCGATGGCCGCACTCGACAACAGGCCCAGCCCGGCGGCGATCGCCAGCGCCTTCATCCGTTTCGGCATCCTCATCCTCCGGGGTCCGGACATGCGCTTGACCTCGCTCATCCCGCTTTCGTCTCCCATCCTCCCTCGCCTGTCCGTCGGTGGTTCGACGGGCTGAGACGGGGCGTCCTGTCATTTTTGTTGAGGCGACTATAGCACGGGACCGCGCCCCCTCAACCCTTGAGCGTCGCATGGCCGATTGCATGGGGGCGGGGGCGATCCTATGAGACCGGGTCATCTGACCGATGCCGGAGTTGCCCCATGACTGATGAAGACGTCCTCGCCGAGTTCCGCGCCGCCGAGGCGCTGCTCGAAGGGCATTTCATCCTCTCCTCCGGCTTGCGCAGCCCGCGCTATCTGCAATGCGCGCGCGTGCTGATGGAGCCGGCCCGCGCCGCCCGGCTGTGCGAGGCTGTCGCCGCGAAGATCCCGGCGGAGATCCGGGAGCAGATCAGCGCGGTCGTCGCCCCCGCCATGGGCGGCGTGATCGTCGGCCATGAAATGGCGCGCGCGCTGGGCGTGCCGGGCATGTTCCTGGAGCGGCCCGAGGGAGTTTTCCACCTGCGTCGCGGTTTCCGGCTGGATGCGGGGCAGAAGGTGCTGATGATGGAAGACGTGGTCACCACCGGCCTGTCCAGCCGCGAGGCGATCGCCGCCATCGCGCGCGAAGGGGGAGAGACGATCGCGGCGGCTTCGCTGGTCGATCGCTCGAACGGCAAGGCCGATCTGGGTGTGCCGTTCTTCCCGCTGATCCGACTCGACGTGCCCAGCTACAGCCCGGACGATCTGCCCCCCGAACTGGCCGCGATCCCCGCGATCAAGCCGGGGAGCCGCGCGGCGGCATGACCGAGCATCTGCGCCTGGGCGTCAATATCGACCATGTCGCGACCGTGCGGAACGCGCGCGGGGCGGGCTATCCCGATCCGGTCAAGGCGGCGCTGATCGCGGCGGAGGCCGGCGCGGACGGGATCACCGCGCATTTGCGCGAGGACCGGCGGCACATCACGGATAGCGATATCGCGCGGCTGTCGGCGGAACTGACCGTGCCGCTCAACCTGGAAATGGCGGCGACGGAGGAGATGCTCGCCATCGCGCTGAAGCACGGCCCCCACGCCGCCTGCATCGTTCCCGAAAAGCGCGAGGAGCGGACGACCGAGGGCGGACTCGACGCCGCCGGGCAGCGCGAATGGCTTGCTCCCATGGTGGCGAAGCTGGGCGAGGCGGGCATCCGCGTCTCGCTGTTCATCGAACCCGATCCGCGTCAGATCGAGGCGGCGTTGAACCTGCGCGTGCCGGTCGTCGAACTGCACACCGGTCGCTATGCCGAACGGGATGGCGAGGCGCGCACCGAGGAACTGCGCCGCTTGTCGGACGCGGCGGCGCTGGCGGCGAAGAACGGGATCGAGGTTCATGCGGGACACGGCCTGACCTATGACAATGTCGCCCCCATCGCGGCGATCCCGCAGGTGCGCGAACTGAACATCGGCCATTTCCTGATCGCGGACGCGGTATTCGTCGGTCTTCCGCAAGTGGTGCGCAAGATGCGCGCTGCCATGGACATGGCGCGGTGAGGGGCATCACCTATTCCTCCCCTGCAAGGGGAGGGGGACCACGGCGAAGCCGTGGTGGAGGGGGGGGCCCATTTGCCGTGACACCCCTCCGTCAGTCCTGCGGACTGACACCTCCCCTGCAAGGGGAGGAAGGGTTGTGATCATCGGTCTGGGCTCGGACCTCTGCAATATCGAGCGGATCCAGGCCGCTCTCGACCGACATGGCGGCCGGTTCGAGGCGCGTTGCTTCACCGAGGTGGAACAGGCCAAGGCCGCCAGACGCCCCTTCACCCGCGCGGGCACCTATGCCAAGCGCTTCGCCGCCAAGGAGGCCTTTTCGAAGGCGGTCGGTACCGGCTTCGCCCACGGCGTCTTCATGCGCGATATCGGGGTGATCAACCTGCCCGGCGGCGCGCCGACCTTGTCTTTGACGGGCGGCGCGCGGGAACGGCTTGACGCGATGACCCCGGCGGGCCACGTCGCCTATATTCACTTGACCATGACCGACGATCACCCCTGGGCCCAGGCCTTTGTCGTGATCGAGGCGAGACCGGAAGTTTCCGCATGAAGGACGCGGTGTTGGACACGAACCAGGGTACGCCCGCGGATCAACCGGCGGTCAAGCCGTCGGATGCCACGCCGCCCGCCAGGAAAAAGGGCACCGACTGGTGGTCCGAGGTCAAGGGGCTGTTCTGGCTGCTCCTGATCGTACTCGGCTTTCACAGCTTCCTCGCCAAGCCCTTCTACATCCCGTCCGAATCGATGCTGCCGGGGTTGCAGGTCGGGGACCGGCTGGTCGTCAGCAAGTTCGCTTATGGCTGGTCCTATGTCTCGCCGACCATTCCGAACCCGATCGCGATCTTCAAGTCGCTGGTCCTTCGCCAGCCGACCGATAGCTGGAGCGCGCAGCTACCCTTCATCCATGGCCGCCTGTTCGGCTCGCTGCCGACGCGCGGCGATGTGGTGATCGTGACGCCGCCGGGCACGCATAACGACTATATCAAGCGGGTGATCGGCCTGCCCGGCGACCGGCTGGAGGTGCGCGACGGCACCGTCATCCTGAACGGCAAGCCGGCCGAGCGCGGGCCGCTCCATTATGTCGACATTCCGGTCGACACCAACAGCCCCTGCAAGGCCTCCGACTATGGCGAGGAAGCCAAGGTGCGGCTGCCGAGCGGCCAGTGGGTCTGCCACCTGCCGATCGTGACCGAGACGCTGCCCAACAACCGCCGTTACGACACGGTCGAACTGGGATGGAGTCCCGGTGATAATTACGGGCCGATCACCATTCCCGCCGACCATGTCTTCCTGATGGGCGACAATCGCGACCGTTCGGCCGACAGCCGTTTCTCGCTGGCCGAATTGGGGCTGGGCGGGCCGGTGCCCTATGAGAATATCGGCGGGCGGGCCGAGTTCGTGACCTTCAGCCTGGACGGCGACGCGACACTCAATCCGTTGACCTGGTGGGGTTCGCTCCGCTCGGGCCGGGCGGGCAGCTCGCTCCATCCGACGACGGTGAAGCCCGGATCATGAGCGATCCCGTCCCGCTGACGAAAGACCCCGCGCCGATCGAGTTTCGCGAGGGCTTCGTCCGGCGGGAACTGATGCGCGCGGCGATCTGGCTGGGCCTGATCGCGGCGATGGCGGTGACGGTGCTGCTGGTCCAGCCGTTGCTGGTGATCTTCGCCGGGCTGGTCTTCGCGACGCTGCTCGACGGTGGTGTCCGGCTGCTCGGCCGGGTGTTGCCGATCGGGCGCGGCTGGCGGCTGTCGATCGTCGTGCTGGCGGTGACGGCGTTCCTGCTCGGCACCTTCTACCTCACCGGGGTCGAGGTCGTGCAGCAGGTGACCCAGCTTCGCTCCACGCTGGAGACGCAGGCGGGCCGCGTGGCCGGCTGGCTGGCGTCGCAGGGGTTGATGCCCGGCACCTCGGACATCAACGGCCTGCTCAAACAGTCGCTGGGATCGATCGGGCGGCTCACCTCCTGGGTCGGCACGGCGGTCGGCGCGGTGACCAGCATGTTCATGATGCTGATCATCGGCCTGTTCCTGGCGATGGACCCGGATGGCTATGCGCGCGGGTTGCAATGGGTGGTGCCGCGCGCCGCGCGCGCCGAATTCGCGATCACCCAGGCACGGGTAATGGGTACGCTGCGCAAGCTGCTCGCCGGACGGCTGCTCGGCATGGCGTTCGAGGGGGTGCTGACCGGCATCGCGCTGATGATCGGGGGCGTGCCGATGGCGCTGCTGCTCGGCATCATCGCGGGGATATTGGCGTTCATCCCCAATATCGGGGCGATCATCACCGGCGCGCTGATGGTCGCGGTCGGCTTTTCGGCGGGCACCGATGCGGGCTTCTGGGCGATCGGCACCTATCTGGTCGTGCAGACCTTCGACGGCTATGTCGTCGTGCCGATGGTCGCCAAGCGGACCGTCGACCTGCCGCCCGCGCTGACCCTGTCGACGCAGATCATGGCGAGCGCGCTGTTCGGCATCCTCGGGCTGGCGCTGGCCGACCCGATGACCGCGATGATCAAGTCCGCGCTACAGCGCCGGTCGGAGCGCGAGGCGGCGCGCGACGGCGACAGCGCGCGCGCCGAATCCGACATCGCCTGACGCCAGCGCGTCGCGTCGCTGCCGGGCGGTGACGATCGAGTCGAACAGCGCCAGATAGCGCTCCGCCGAATCCTGCCCCGGTTCCGGCACCGGATCGGGGCGGGGCGCGACCGGGTTCAGCCAGTGCCGCAACCCCGCGACCAGCGCACCCAGATCCTCACGCGGGACGATGGTGCCCAGCGAGGGATCGGTGACGATCTCGTGCACCGCGGGACTCGAATCGGTGGTGACGACCGGCGTGCCCACCGCCAGCGCCTCGCGCAGCACGCCCGGCACGCCTTCATAATCGGACGGCAGCGCCAGTACCGGCGCGGCGGCCATGGCGGCGCTCGGATTGGCGACATGGCCGGGCAGCGAGACGCGATGTTCCAGCCCCAGCACCGCGATCTGCGCGGTCAGCGCAGGCCGCAGGCTGCCCTCGCCCAATATGGTCAGCCCGACATCCTCGGGCAGATGGGTCAGCGCGGTGATCAGCCGGTCCCAGCGCTTCTGCGGTTCCAGCCGTCCGACCCCCAGGATCCGCCGACCGGGCGGCAGGATCGTGTCGGGGCCGCCGGCGGGCAGGGCGGAGGGCGGGTTCGGGATGACCGCGACCGACAGCCCGGTCGCCTCGCGCGCCGCTCGCGCGGTGGCGGGGGTCATCGCCACCAGCGAGTCGAGGAACAGCCGGTGCCGGGCCAGCCATTGCCGCTGGCCCCAGGCGACGATCGGATGATGATCGCCCCGGTCGACCGCGTTGGACATCTTGCCGACGATCGGCGGGCACGCCCCCGCCAGCCGCAGCCGCGCCCAGGCCGCCATGCTGGTATAATGATTGCCGGGACAGAAGATGATGTCGGGCCGCATCCGGTCGATCATCGCGGGCAGGGTGGTGCACAGCCCGGTATAGCGCTGGTGCCCCAGCGTCACTATCTCCACCCCCGACGGCACGCCGTGCTGGAACCGGCCGCTTTCCTCGCCCAGCACCAGGGTCACCCGCCGACCCTGCCGGGTCCAGCCCTGGAGCATGCGCGCGAGTGCGGCTTCCACGCCGCCACGCATCGCCAGCGCATAGGTCAGGATGTGATCGGCTGGCATGGGCTCCGGTAACGGATGAGGAGGGGATCGGGTGCCGGAGGTACGCGCAGCTTGTCGCGTAAATATGTCAATTCCAGCCCTAAGGTGGACACAATCGCCCCCCAAAGGTGAATTCTTATTCAGGTGCGAGAAAGCAGTGTTGAGGTTAGCGGGCGCCACCGGCGAACGCCGCCGAGGAATCTCCCTAACGTGCAGAATGAACGAGATGATCCCATGACCCCGCAACAGGCCGTGCCTGTCGGACCCCCGGCCGCAACCGGTGCGCCCGTGGCGCGCGACATCGCCGCGCTGGAGCCGTTGAAGACCGTGAAGCGGCGCTGGCCCGCCATCATCGGCGCGGTCCTGACCATCGCGATGGTGGTCGGATTGGGGCAGGAACTGCTCGGGCGCGGGCTGGTGGGGCTCAGCCATTCGGTGCCGACCAACCCGCTCTTCTATGTCGTATTCGTCGGCCTCTACATGGCGCTGCCGATCGGCGACTATATCATCTTCCGCCGTCTCTGGGGCATTCCGATCAGCGGCCTGGCCGCGCTGATCCGCAAGCGGATCGCCAACGAGGTCGCCTTCAGCTATTCGGGCGAGGCCTATTTCTACGCCTGGGCGCGGGCCCATGCGAAGATGGTCGCCGCCCCGTTCGGCGCGGTCAAGGATGTCGGCATCCTCTCGGCGATCGCGGGCAATGCGATCACCCTGTTGATGATCGGCCTGGCCCTGCCGGTCGGTCGCGAACTGCTGACGCCCGAGCAGTTGCGGCTGGTCTGGGGATCGATCGCGATCGTCATGGCGACCTCGCTGCCCTTCCTGATCTTCTCGCGGCGGGTCTTCTCGCTCGATCGCAAGACCCTGTGGTGGATCTTCACGGTTCACTGCGTGCGGCTGATCGCCAATTCGCTGCTGGTCGCGCTCGCCTGGCATTATGGGATGCCGAGCGTGTCGCTGGGCATGTGGCTGTTCCTGTCGGCGGCGCGGCTGCTCGTGTCCCGTCTGCCGCTCGTGCCCAACAAGGACCTTCTTTTCGCCAATTTCGCGATCCTGTTGATCGGGCAGGATCAGGAATTGAGCGAATTGATCGCGTTCACCGCGGCACTGACCCTGTTGGTCCATGTCGTGCTGATCGCGGGCTTTGGTCTGACGGCATTGGTTCGGAAGGTGCGCGCATGATTCGCGTGATGAAGATGATGGCGGTGGCGGCGATCGGGCTGGCGGCGATGCCGCAGGTGGCGAGCGCGCAGATCCTGGGTAGCGACGCGGCGGCCTGCACCAATGGCGGCCCCGCCATCCTGGCGCGGATCGAGGGGCTGAAGGATCGCAAGGGCAATCTGAAGCTCGAACTCTATCCCGCGAACGACGAGGATTTCCTGGCCGATGACAGCGTGCTGGAGCGGGCGGGCAAGACCTTTCGCCGGGTGTCGGTGCCGACCCCGGCCGGCGGCGGCGCGATCGCCCTGTGCATCCGCGTGCCGCGCCCCGGCCGCTATGCACTGCTCTTCACCCATGACCGCGACGGCAAGAACAAGTTCAACTTCTGGAGCGACGGGGCGGGCTTTCCGGCCAATACCAAGCTGGGTCGCCGCAAGCCGCCGCTCGCCTCCGCGCTGATCGACGTGCCCAACGGTGTGGCGGCGACCACCATTCGCGCGCAATATCTGCGCGGGCTGGGTGGTTTCGGCCCGGTAGAGTAAGGGGAAGACGATGCGTATCGTCGACGTCAACGAATTCTACTCGCCCACCGGCGGAGGCGTGCGGACCTATATCGACCGCAAGATGGCGATCCTGGCCGAGATGGGCCATGAACTGATCGTCCTCGCCCCCGGCACCGAGGATGTGGTCGAGGAGCGTCCGGGCGGCGGCAAGATCATCTATATCAAGGCCCCGCGCCTGATCCTGGACACCAATTACGGGATGTTCTGGGACGGCGCGCCCGTCTGCCGCCTGCTCGACGAACTGGACCCCGATATCGTCGAGGTGTCTTCGCCCGCCAAACCCGCCTGGTTCGTCGCCAGTTGGCAGGGGCGCGCGAAGAAGGTCTTCTTCATGCACAACGACAATGTCGGCACCTATCCGGTTCGCTGGCTGGACGGCATCGTCGCGCAGGAGCGGGTGGAGGACTGGTTTAGCTGGTACAGCCGCTACATGAACCGCTTCCTCGACCATTATGACCTGGTGCTGTCCAACGGCCCGGCGCTGGTCAAGCGGCTGGGCAAGCGCGGGGTGCGGGTGGACGAGGGCATTCCGCTGGGCATCGAGCGGCATTTCTTCTCGCCCGATCACCGCGACGACCGTTTGCGTGCGGCGTTGCTGGCCCAGTGCGCGCTGCCCGAAGACGCCCATCTGCTGCTCGGCCTGGGGCGGCATCACCCCGAAAAGCGCTGGCCGATGGTCATCGACGCGGTCGAGCGGGTGGCGTCGAGCCGCCCGGTCGGCCTGATCCTGATCGGCGGCGGCGTCGCCAGCCGGACGCTGGAGAAGCGCATCGCGGGCAGCCCCCATATCCGGCTGTTCCGCCCGGTCTATGATCGCCCGCGCCTCGCCCGGATCATGGCGAGTTGCGACGCGCTGGTCCATGGCTGCGAGACCGAGACGTTCGGACTGGTCGCGTCCGAGGCTTTGGCCTCGGGCCTGCCGCTGGTGGTGCCCGATTATGGCGGATGCGCCGAGGTGGCCAATCCGCTGTTCGCCGAGACTTTCCGCGCACGCGACGGGGCGGCCTGTGCCGAGGCGATCGAACGACTCCTGTCACGTGATCCGCGTGTCCTGCGCAACGCGGCGAGAGTCGCGGCGGGCAAGGTGTTCAGCGACCGCGACCATGCCGAGGCGCTGATCGCGCGCTATCAGCGGCTGCTCGATGGAGAAGCGGGCGAGCGGGTGGCCGCCTGAGCCCCCACCTCCGTTCAGCCTGAGCGAAGTCGAAGGCCACGGGAATCCCTATCGGCGAGCGCATGGCGTGCGCTTCGACTTCGCTCAGCGCGAACGGATGTGGGGGTCAGGCCGCCAAAAGGTCTGCATAGCGCGACGGTGTGTGGGTCTTGGCCAGTCGCGAATAGGTCTTGTCGATGCAGAAGCGGGCGGCCGCCTGATCTCCCACCTCCGTTCGGCCTGAGCAAAGTCGAAGGCCACGGGAATCTGCACCGCCAAGCGCATGGCGTGCGCTTCGACTTCGCTCAGCGCGAACGGATATAGGGGTTAGGCCGCCAAAAGGTCCGCATAGCGCGAGGGCGTGTGCGTGCGCGCCAGCCGCGAATAGGTCTTGTCGATACTGTCGAGCAACGCGGGCACGCCATTGTCTCCCGGATGCACCGCGACTCGCGCGACCGGCGTCGGGCGCAGACCGTGGCGCAGCACGGCAGCGGCGGCGAGCGAACTCAGCTGCCGCCCGCGCGAACGGCTCGCCCAGGTGACGACGGGGCCGCGCGCGACGATCTTTCCGTCCATGGGCGTCCAGACCCGGAAATGATCCTCCGCCAGCCCGAACCCCGCATCGCCCAGCGCCAACCGGGCTTCGTCCGAATAGAGCCAGGCGGGTGCGATGAAGCCGGTGGCGCGGCGGCCGATGATATCCTCGATCAATGCGGTGCCGCGCCGCATCCGGCGCAGGGCTTCCGCGCGGTCCAGGCCGACGAACTCACCTTCGCCCGCGGTCATGTGCTTCGCCTTCAGCGCGGTCTTCTGGTCGGTATGGACCATGTCGTCCTTGTGCGACCAGCCATGGACGAACATCTCGATCCCCATGTCCGCCCAGTTGCGCAGCCGCGTGGCGAAGGGCGTACCCGGCGCGATGGGGGCGCTGTTCCAATGATCGGGGATGACCAGCATGGCGAGGCGCGGGCCCCCCAGATGCCCCGACAGCCGGTCGAACAGCGCATCGACCGCTCCCTCGAACCGGGGGGACACGTCATGGATCGAGGCGAGAAGGCGTTTCATCGTGTGGATTTATAGACGCGGATCATCTCATTGCCCATCGGCAGTTTCGCGGTCAGCCGGTATCCATCCTCCATCGCCGTCAGCACGCGGGCATGGGCGGCGGACCGCTCGCCATTATAGGGCGGGCGCATCACGACCACGCCGGGCCGCTGGGCGAGAATGCGGGCGATCTCGGCATCCTGGTCGACGCCGGTGGCCCCGGCTTCGCGCGCACGGCTGAGATGCGCGGGCACGATGTAGCGCGACAGGGTGCAGCGCCGGGTTGCGACATAGAGCATGGTGCTCCCCGAATAGACATAGAGGCAGCCCGGCCCCTTGCCGACCGCTTGCGACAGAGCGGCGAACTGAAACCCTTCGCCGCGCTCGTGACGCAGCGATAGCAGCACGATCTGCCCCGCCAGCGCCACGGTCAGCAGCAGGGCAGGGCTATGGCGCCGCCGCCATTCCTCACGCCCCAGCATCGCGGCGGCGGCGGTACAGGCGGGGAGCAGGATCGGCAGGCCATAATGGTCGAACCACGGCCGGAACAGCAGCACGCCGATGATCGCCGCGCCCAGCCAGACGGCGAGGAAGGTCCGCTCGCTGTCCTCCCGCCACGTCCGCTTCAACCCCAGCACCGCCAGCGTGACGATGGGCGAGAGGATCAGCGCCATCTGCCCCAGATTGCCCGCCAGTTCGGGCAAAGGATCGGGGTTGCGATGGAAGATCGACAGGAAATTGGCGTAGAAAAACGCATCCCACTGCCCGATCGCGGCATAGAGTCCCGCCGCCGCCAGGGTCGGGGCCAGCGCGATGACGATAAGCGCCATGCCATAGGGAATCAGGGCCAGCGGCGATCGGCTCCGCCGCCACTCGGCACCGAGCAGCCAGAGGCCGAACACCATCCCCTCGAACACCGCCGAATATTTGATCTGGAGGACGACACCGACCAGCGCCATCGCACCAAGCCCGAGCATCCGCGAACCCCGTGCGTCCGATTCGAGGATCAGCCACGCCGCCCCGATCATCGGCAGATTGTAGAAGACCGGCGCTTGGCCCCCCTGTCCGCCAAGGACGTCGAGCCACAGGATATAGGCGATCCCCGCCGCCGTCGCGCCCGCGCCCCAGCCCAGCCGATCGGCCATTCGCGCGATCAGCCAGCCGGTCGCGACCACGCTCGCCAGCGCCATCGCCTGATAGGCCCAGATCCCCGCCGGAAAGCCGAACGCGGCGGGCAGGGCGTAGAGCAGGAACAGCCCGATCGGCTTGCGGTCCCACACATCGACGAACGGCCATGCGCCCTGCCACATCGAATGGCCGGTGAAGAAATAGAATTCCTCATCCACATGCACCACCGGATTGCCGAAGGTTGCCACGCGGGCGAGCAGCGCGACGGCGATCAGGATCAGCAGGCGGTGGGTGGCAGAGGCGGCGGGGCGTATCGCCGATGGTTTTGAATGTGAGGACATAAGGATGATCCGAACAAGCCCCTCCCCTTCAGGGGAGGGGGTGGGGTGGGGCTTTTCCACGGGCGCCGGGTTTGCGGAAGCGCCCCACTCCCGCCCCCTCCCCCGAAGGGGAGGGGAGAATGAGGGACGTCAGCGAGTCGCCGTCACGAAATAATCTAGCGCGGTCGAGTCGCTGACCGTGAACCCCCTGGTCGGGGAGAAGCTGAGCCCCCGCACGTCGCGCACCGTCAGCCCCGCGTCGGTCAGCAGCGCGGTCAGTTCCTCGGGCGTCAGGAATTTCGACCAGTCATGCGTGCCCTTGGGGATCGTGCCCGTCCCCTCCGCCAGCGTAATCAGCGCCAGCTTCGACAACGGCGTCCGGTTGGGCGTCGACAGGATCATCAGCCCACCCGGCGCCAGCGCATCGGCCAGCCCGCGCACGAATCGCGCCGGATCCGCGACATGCTCGATCACCTCCAGCGAGGTGACGAGGTCGAACGTCTCGCCCGCCAGCCCCTCGACGCTGCCCGCGCGATAGTGGATCTGCAGGCCCGATTGCGCGGCATGGGCGGCGGCGACCGCGACATTCTCCGGCGCGGCGTCCAGCCCCGTCACCTCGGCCCCGAGCCGGGCGAGCGGCTCGCACAACAGCCCCGCGCCGCAACCCACATCGAGCGCGCGCTTGCCCGCCAGCGGCGTGAATCCCTGTCCATCGGCATCCCAATGCAGGTCGATCTGCTCGCGAATATAGCGCAGCCGGGGCGGGTTGAGCCGATGGAGCATCGCGCTCGATCCCTTGGGGTCCCACCATTGGGCGGCCATCTTTCCGAAATGTGCGGCTTCGGCCCCGATAATGGTAGAATCGTTCAAATGGCTTGCGTTCGTCATGGGGGCTACCTATCAGGACCGCCGTTTTACCCCAAGGAGATTGGCAAAAACCGCATGGCCCGTATCGTGATGAAGTTCGGCGGCACCTCGATGGCCGGAATCGAGCGCATCCGCAACGTGGCGGCGCGGGTCAAACGCGAGGTGGAGGCGGGCCATGAGGTCGCGGTCGTCGTCTCCGCGATGGCGGGCGAGACCGACCGGCTGGTCGGTTTCTGCCGCGAGGCCTCGTCGCTTTACGATCCCCAGGAATATGACGTCGTCGTCTCGGCGGGCGAACAGATCACCAGCGGGCTGCTGGCGATCACGCTCCAGGCGATGGGCGTACCCGCGCGGTCCTGGCTGGGCTGGCAATTGCCGATCCACACCGACACCGCCTTTGCGAAGGCACGGATCGGCGAGATCGACACGACCGCGCTCGACCAGAGCCTGGCCAGCGGCGTGGTCGCGGTGATCCCGGGCTTCCAGGGCGTGGCTGAGGGCAACCGGGTCACGACGCTGGGGCGCGGCGGATCGGACACCAGCGCGGTCGCGGTCGCGGCGGCGATGAAGGCGGAGCGGTGCGACATCTATACCGATGTCGACGGCGTCTATACGACCGACCCGCGCATCGTGCCCCGCGCGCGGAAACTGTCGAAGGTCACCTATGAAGAGATGCTGGAACTCGCCAGCGTCGGCGCCAAGGTGCTCCAGACCCGCTCGGTGGGTCTGGCGATGAAGGAACAGGTGCGGGTGCGAGTGCTCAGCTCGTTCGACGACGCACGGGACGAAGACGGACATCGCGGCACGTTGATCGTGGGCGAAGAGGAAATCGACGATATGGAACGCCAGCTCATCACCGGCATCGCGCATGACAAGAACGAAGCCAAGATCACCCTGACCGCCGTGCCGGACCGCCCCGGCGCGGTCGGATCGATCTTCGCGCCGCTGGCCGATGCGGGGATCAATGTGGACATGATCGTCCAGAATATCGCGCATTCGACCGGCTCGACCGACGTGACCTTCACGGTGCCGTCCGCCGACCTGGCGCGGAGTCTGGACGTGCTGGAAAAGGCGAGCGGCGAGATCGGCTATGCCACGTTGGTCCATGACACGCGGGTCGCCAAGATTTCGGTCGTCGGCGTGGGCATGCGCAGCCATGCGGGCGTGGCGTCGACCATGTTCCAGACGCTGGGCGCGCGCGGGATCAACATCCTTGCGATCACCACCTCGGAGATCAAGGTCAGCGTGCTGATCGAAGAGGATTATACCGAGCTGGCGGTGCGGGTCCTGCACACAGCATACGGCCTAGACGCCGAGGTGGCGTAATCTGGTTGCTCCTCTCCGGCATCGGTTCGGGGAGGGGTTTGTTTTGTTCGCGCGAAGCCGCGAAGACGCGAAGCGTATTCAAAAGATTGGTTCGCGCAGAGGCGCAGAGAGCGCAGAGGTGGCGTGTCCGGCCACACGCTCTGCTCTTCTCGACGCTCGTTAAGAAAGTTATTGCGCTGCCGCGTGCGAAACCTCTCTGCGTCCTCTGCGCCTCTGCGCGAACCCCTTCTTCTTCGCGCCATCGCGGCTTCGCGTGAACCAAATCTTGCCGTCCGGCCCTCTCCACGGCATGGAGCGTCGATGACCGACACCCTCATCACCACCGGCGAACAGCGCCTGGCCACCCGCATGGCGCGCGGGGCCGAATTCCTCGGCGCCGACATGGCGATCATGGCGGGCGCCATGTCCTGGGTGTCGGAGCGCAACCTCGTCTCCGCCATGTCCAATGCGGGCGGCTTCGGCGTGATCGCGTGCGGCGCGATGACGCCGGACCTGCTCGACACCGAAATCGCCGCGACCAGGGCGATGACCAGCCGCCCCTTCGGCGTGAACCTGATCACCATGCACCCGCAATTGTTCGACCTGATCGCGGTGTGCGGCCGTCACCGGGTCGGCCATGTCGTGCTGGCGGGCGGCCTGCCCCCCAAGGGCGCGCTGGAGGCGATCAAGGAAACGGGGGCCAAGGTCATCTGCTTCGCGCCCGCCTTGTCCCTTGCCAAGAAGCTGATCCGCTCGGGCGTCGACGCGCTGGTGATCGAGGGCATGGAGGCGGGCGGCCATATCGGTCCCGTCTCGACCAGCGTGCTGGCGCAGGAGATGCTGCCCGAGATCGCGGAGCAAGTGCCGGTCTTCGTCGCGGGCGGCATCGGCCGGGGCGAGGCGATCGCCGCCTATCTCGACATGGGCGCTGCGGGGGTGCAGCTTGGCACCCGCTTCGTCTGCGCGACCGAATCCATCGCGCACCCGAACTTCAAGAAGGCGTTCATCCGCGCTTCGGCCCGCGACGCGGTGGCGAGCGTGCAGATCGACCCGCGCCTGCCGGTCATCCCGGTCCGCGCGCTCAAGAATGCGGGCGGCGAACTCTTCACCGCCAAGCAGCGCGAAGTCGCCCAGGCGCTGGACGAGGGCAAGGTCGCGATGATGGAGGCGCAACTCCAGATCGAGCATTATTGGGCGGGGGCGCTGCGTCGCGCGGTGATCGAGGGCGATGTCGAGCATGGCTCGGTGATGGCGGGCCAGTCGGTCGGCATGGTCACGAAGGAAGAGCCGATCGCCGATATCCTGGCGCAGTTGATGGCGGAGGCCGCCGCCGCGCTGGTCGCCCGCACCACCTGATCCTCCCCGGCACGGGGAGGTGGCAGGCCGAAGGCCTGACGGAGGGGGGCTGCCTTATAGCACGTTCTTTGCGGAAAGCCCCCTCCACCACCGCTTCGCGGCGGTCCCCCTCCCCGTGCCGGGGAGGATTTCGAACCCTCGGACATACGGCTCGTTTCATCGCACGGCTTACGACGTGTTAACCTCGATTCGGCATGACATGCGCCAACAGCCGGGGGGTGGGCTTAAAGGGATCAGGGTCATGGCGAGTTTGCGTATTCTATCGGGTGTGGCGATCGGCCTGTCGCTGGCGGGGTGCGCCGCGCGCGAAACCGCCAAGGTGGCCCCGCCGCCGGTGATGATCCCGGCGCCCCAGCCGCAATATGCCAAGGCACCCTTGCCGCCCGGCGCGACGCCGGGGATGCGGATTCCCGCGCTGCTGCCCGACGGCAGCTACGCCACGCCCAACCGCTCGCTGACGAGCGCGGCGACGATCTGGCACCTTCGCTCGGCGCTCAACGTCGCGGCGCTCGCCTGTCGCGGGCCGGATGAGGGGCAGATCGTCACCCGTTACAACACCATGCTGACGGTGCAGCGGATCACGCTGGCGGCGGCGGAAAAGCGCTATTCGGCGGAATATCAGTCGCAGGGCGGCGACTGGCGCGATCGCTATGACGACGCGATGACGCGGCTCTACAATTTCTTCTCCATCACCCCGGTGCGCAAGACCTTCTGCGCCGCCGCCGATCAGGTGCTGTCGGATGTGAGCAGCGGACCGGCCAACGGTTTCGAAACCGGCGCGGCGGCGCATCTGGAAAAGCTGAACGCCCCCTTCATCGCCTTCTTCCGCGCCTATGACGCCTGGCGCGCGGGAACGATGGTCCCGGTCGAGCAGGCCGCCTCGCCACTGAGCATGGCCGCCAGCGCCAATCCGCCCGTCGCGCCGCGCTCGGCGAGCCAGCCGGTCCTGTCCAGCCAGCCGGTGCCCGCCGCCAAGCCCTATGCCCCGCCGGTCATCAATCCGCCCAGGCTGACGGTCAATCCGGCGGCCATTCAGTAAGCGGGCTCACCCCTCGATCCAGAACAGCGATTCGACCGATCGGCCCAAGGCCCGCGCCAGTTTGAGCGCGAGCAGGGTCGAGGGTTGGAAGACGCCGTTCTCGACGGTGTTGATCGTCTTGCGACTGACCCCGATCGCTTCGGCGAGGCCGCCCTGGGTAAGCCCCGCCGCCTCGCGCGCGGCCTTCAGATCGTTGGCGAGTGTCTCGTTCATCGACTGGCGCGCAGTTCCAGCGTGGCGAAGCAGATCAGCGCGGCCATGAGGCCAGCGGTGATGGTGATTCGGCCTAGTGCCGCAGCGCCTAGGGGGTGGAAGGTCGAAACCGACATGGTCGCCGCCGCCGAAAGGATCATCGCCCAAAAGCCCGCGGCGAAACTGGATCGCCGATGATCCCTGGTCGTTTCGTCATTCATGAGATGGGATACCGGCCCACACCGACTCCAGCGGAACGGAAGACTGGTGAGATTCAAGGCCGCCAGCCCAATCATGGCGAACCAAGGCAGGAGTCGGGTGCGAGATTCGCTTGGAGTGGCCACGGCTAGGACCGTTGCCAGCAGCAATGTGACAGCCAGCAGATAGAAAATGATGGCCCGCACCTGACTGGGTTGTTCCGCCTTTTCCACTAGATTCATCACGACCTCCTGTAACCTACAGGTATCATGTAACCTGTAGGTAACAACCTCGCAATTGCCTTCCTTCCCCCGGAAGGATGAGTTAACGAGCCGTCACCATGACGGTGACGGGAGACCACCAGCCGATCGGCGGCCGCTTCGAGGGGAACGAGCATCGTTTTCCGGTGCGCGTCTATTTCGAGGATACCGACCTGTCGGGCGTGGTCTATCACGCCAATTATCTCCGTTATATGGAGCGCGCCCGCTCCGACATGCTGCGGCTCGCCGGGATCGACCAGCGCGCGGCGCATGAGGCGGGCCAGGGTGCCTATGCCGTCACCGACATCGCCATCCGCTATGCCGCCTCCGCGCGGCTCGACGACGATCTGGTCGTCGTGTCGAAACTGATCGAGGTCAGTGCGGTGCGCGTCGTCATTCATCAGACAGTCAGGTGCGGCACGGTCAAGCTGACCGACGCCAGGGTTACCGTTGCCTGGGTCGGCTCGAACGGCCGCCCACGACGCCAGCCCGCCGACTGGATCGCCATCTACCAACGCCTTGTCTGGCAGGGGGACACCGAACGCCCATGAATCCCGTCTTCAACATGGATGCCGCCACATTGTCGCCCGTCGCCCTGTTCCTCCAGGCCGATTGGGTGGTGAAGTTCGTGATGATCGGGCTGCTGCTCGCCAGCATCTGGACCTGGACGATCATCGTCGCCTTCTCGCGCAAGCTGGCGCGGACCAAGAAGGGCATGACCCGGTTCGAGCGCGATTTCTGGAAGGCCGAGGATATCGACGCCTTTCACCGCATGGAGCAGGACAATGAGCTGCCCTCCGCGCGGGTCTTTTCGGCGGGTGTGCAGGAATGGCGCCGCTCGACCGCGGGCGGGCATATCGACCGTGACGGCACGCGCGAGCGGCTGGCCACCGCGATGGGATCGGCGGTCGCGGGTGAGATCGACAAGCTGTCGGACCGGCTGAACGTGCTGGCGACGGTCGGCTCGGTCGCGCCGTTCGTCGGGCTGTTCGGCACCGTCTGGGGCATCATGCGCAGCTTCACCGGCATCGCCCAGGCGCAGAATTCGTCGCTGGCGGTGGTCGCGCCGGGTATCGCGGAGGCGCTGTTTGCGACCGCCATCGGCCTGTTCGCCGCCATCCCGGCGGTGATCGCGTACAACCGGTTCAGCCACGGCGTGAACCGGGTGGAGGCGTCGCTGAACCGCTTCGCCGACGGCTTCCACACCACGCTCAGCCGCCAGCTCGACCAGGCGCGTTGAAAGGCTAGGGGCGATGGCGATGAACCTTCCCTCCCGATCCGGTCGGGGCCGCCGCGCGCCGATGGCGGAGATCAACGTTACGCCGCTAGTCGACGTGATGCTGGTGCTGCTCATCATCTTCATGGTGACCGCGCCGCTGCTGACCACGGGCGTACCGGTGAACCTGCCCGACAGCCGCGCCAAGGCGTTGGAGCAGGAACAGAAGCCCGAACAGATTTCGATCGACGAACAGGGGCGGATGTTCCTGAACGAGGATGAGATCAGCGAAGCCGACCTGCCCGCCCGGCTGGACGCGATCGCGGCGCGAAAAGACCCCGATGGACAGGTGCCGCAGGTCTATCTGCGCGCCGACCGGGCGCTGGATTATGGCCGGGTGATGCGGGTGATGGGCGAACTGAACCGCGCCGGGCTGAACCGCGTGTCGCTGGTCACGGTCGAGGGCGGCGCTGGCGAGGGGGCGGGTCCCCGCTGATGGAGCGTGGTGAGCGGATCGGACTGGCCGTCGCGGTCGCAGGACATATCGTCCTGTTCGGCCTGTTGTCGGTCGGCTTTCTGGCGACGCCGAACCCCGAAAAGCTGAAGGTCACGCCGATCGACATCTCGCTGGTCAAGGATGTCGGGCTGGAGGCCGAATCGCCCACGCCTAACCAGCAGCCTGCCCAGTCGATCGCCCCGGAAGAGGGCGCGCCCGAGGACGCCGCCCCGCCCGAACCGGTCCCTGAACCGATCAGGGCCGAGCCCGAACCCCAGCCCGCGCCGCCGCCTCCGGCTCCCCAGCCGAAGCCCCAGCCCAAACCACAGCCGCAGCCGAAACCCGAACCGGCCCAGCCCCAGCCGCGCCCCGAGCCCAAGCCGCAACCGCAGCCCAAACCGGCGCAAAAGCCCCAACCGAAACCACAGCCCAAACCACAACCGAAACCCGCGCCCGCCAAGCCCGCCCCGGCGGCGAAGCCCGCGCCCGCGGCCAGGCCCAGCCAGTCCGCGGCCAAGCCGGCGGCGACCAGGCCCGCAACGCCCGCGCGCGGCAGCGGCAACAGCGCGACGGCGACCGCCGCCAAACCGCGCGGATCGCGGCTCGGCGACAATTTCCTGAAGGGCCTCTCGCCCGATCCGTCGCCATCCAAATCGACCGCCGCCCCCGCCACCAAGATCGGCGCGCAGCAACTGGCGAATATCGCCTCGGCGATCCTGCGGCAGGTGCAGCCCTGCGCCAACCGGCAGGTCACGCCGGGGCCGGGCGCGGAGCGGATTCGGGTGACGATGAACCTGCGGCTCAACCGCGACGGCAGCCTGGCGGGCGAACCGCGCGTGATGGGGCATAGCGGGGTCGATGGCGAGAATGAGCGCTATGTCGACCGGGTCGATGCGCTGGCGATCGCCACCTTCAAGGGCTGCTCGCCGTTGCGCGGGCTGCCGGCGGAACTTTATGACGTGCCGGGCGGCTGGAGCAACTTCACGCTGCGCTACAAACTACCGGGTTGAGGATGATGCTAATGCCCCGTTCCCTGCTGACTCTTCCACTCACGCTGGCGCTCGCCGCCAGTGCCGTCGGCGCGCAGGACGTGCCCGCGCCCGCCCCGCAGCCGCAACAGCCCGTCCCGGCGGGACAGCAGCCGGGGCTCGCCCCCGCCAATGGGCAGGAAGGGCTGGTCGTCGATGTCGAGGGCGGTATCTCCGCCCCCATGCCGATCGCGATCCCCGCCATGCCGACCAGCGCGGTGGTGCAGACGGCGGCGGGCACCACCGATGTCGTCGGCCAGCAATTGTCGCAGATCATCGCCAACGACCTGCGCAATTCGGGACTGTTCACGCCCGTTCCGCCCGCGCAGCTTCGCACGGTATCCTTCCCGGAAGTGACCGCACCCGCCTTCGACTATTGGAACGGCACCGGCGCGCAGGCGCTGGTCCAGGGCTATGTCCGCGCCAATGGCGACGGGACGCTGACCGTGGGATGCTATCTGTACGACGTGCTCGCCCGCAGCGAACTGGCGCGGCAGGGCTTCGTGGTCTCGCCCGGCGACTGGCGGCGCGCGGCGCATAAGTGCGCCGACAGCATCTATACCAAGCTGACCGGCGAAGGCCCCTATTTCGACAGCCGCATCACCTATGTCTCGGAGACCGGCCCCAAGGGGCGGCGGATCAAGCGGCTGGCGATCATGGACCAGGACGGCGCGAACCACCGCTTCCTGACCAACGGCCAGTCGATCGTGCTGACCCCGCGCTTCGCGCCCAATCAGCAGTCGATCGTCTATATGTCCTATGTCGACAAGCGGCCCGCCATCTATGTCTATGACATCGGATCGGGGCGACAGCGTCTGGTGGTGCAGAATGCCGCGACGACCTTCGCGCCGCGCTTCTCGCCCGATGGCCGGTGGATCCTGTTCTCGATGGCGCAGGCCGGGAATACCGATATCTACCGCGTCTCCGCGCAAGGCGGCACGCCGCAGCGGCTGACCAACGCGCCGGGTATCGACACGGGCGGCAGCTATTCGCCCGATGGCTCGAAGATCGTCTTCGAGAGTGACCGCTCGGGCGGGCAGCAAATCTATGTGATGAACGCCGATGGCTCGAACCAGCAGCGGATCAGCTTTGGCGGCGGGCGCTATGCGACCCCGGTCTGGAGCCCGCGCGGCGACCTGATCGCCTTCACCAAGCTGGGCGGGGCGTTCCGCATCGGTATCATGAGCCCGTCGGGCGGCGGCGAAAAGCTGCTGACCAATAGCTGGCAGGACGAGGGGCCGAGCTGGTCCCCCAATGGCCGGGTCATCACCTTCCAGCGTTCGACCCAGGGGTCTTCGGGCAAGGCGGATGTATGGATGGTCGACCTGACCGGCGTCAACGAACGGCGGATTCCGACCCCGCTCGACGGATCGGATCCGGCCTGGGGGCCGTTGCGACCGTAAGCGTTTACGGGCATGAGTTTCGGGGGCGAAACGAACCAAAAGGGAGTGATAGTCCAGTGACCAAGATCAAGACCACGTTCGTCGTCGCCACCATGGCGCTCGCGATCGCCGGCTGCGCCAAGAAGCGGCCCGAAGTGCTGCCGCCCGCGCCGGTGGATCAGAATGCGCCGGTGGACCCCAATGCGGGCGCGAACACCAATCCGGACGGCGCGATCGTGCCCGGCTCGGATGCCGATTTCCGCCGCTCGGTGACGTCGAACACCGTGCATTTCGGGCTCGACCAATATGACATCGATCCCGAGGCGCGCGCGATCCTGGACAGCCAGGCCGCCTGGTTGCAGCGTTATCCCAATGTCCGCATCACGATCGAAGGGCATTGCGACGAGCGCGGCACCCGCGAATATAATCTCGCGCTGGGCGACCGCCGCGCCAACGCCGCCAAGAACTATCTGGCGGCGCGCGGTGTCTCGCCCGACCGGATGAACGTCATCAGCTATGGCAAGGAACGCCCGATCGCGCTGGGTTCGGACGATGCCAGCTACGCCCAAAACCGCCGCGCGGTGACGATCGTCCTGAGCTGATTTGCTTCATTCCTCCCCATCTCTGATGGGGAGGGGGACCATGTCCGAAGGACATGGTGGAGGGGCGTCGCCCGTGAGGGCGATCGGATAGGGCAGGCCGGTCCGTCCTTGCCCCTCCACCACCGCTCCGCGGTGGTCCCCCTGCCCAAGCAAAGCTTGGGGAGGAATGCGTTAGCCCCGGAACGCGCTGTCCAACAGCCTCGCCAAGCGCAACCCGCCGCGCTTCACCTGTTCGCGCTCGAGCGGGGCCATGGCACGGATCGCTTCCTCGTTCATCGTCATGTGCGCAGGCGTCGGCTGGCACGGATCGCCGCCCATCGCGGCCGCATAGGCGCGCTTGGCGATGGCCCAGTTCTCCCGGCTCCAGTCCATCACATCACCCGCCGATTCGCGTCGCCGTTCGGCCGCCGGATAGGGGCGGACCAGCTTGGGCGGCGCGGAGATCGCCCGCTCGGCGAGCAGGCCGTCCCAGATCGAATGGAGGTTCAGCCGGGGCGTCGCATAGACGCCGTAATCGACATGGGTGTCGTTGCCGCCCTTGTCGCTCTTGTCCCCGGCATGAAGCGGCTGGTGCAGGTCGCCGACGAAGTGAACGAGGAAGGCCAGCGCCATCACCCGCTCCTTCGGCGCGGTGCGCTTGTCCTTCAGGATGGCGAGCTGGCGCGGAATCTGCGCCGACACGCAGTCGCCCGTGTCGCAGGCCGGGGGCAGGCGGAAGGGCTGGCAGATGTCGATATTCTGATAGTGCCAGACATAGGCATAGCCGAAGCGCGACTTGCCCTCCGCATCCTTCAGCGGCTTGACGCAATCCGGCCAGACGCTGGCCTCCTCGATCGTCCGCACGGGGCAGGGCGGCGTGTCGAGTTGACCTTGCGCTCGCAGGATCCGGCGGATCTCGGCGCGGGCGTGCGGCGTGATATTGGCCCAGGCGATGGCCGCGACGGTCTCATGCCCATATTCCCAATAGGCGGCGGCGGGGGAGGCCAGGGACAGGCTGGCGAACAGGCCCGCCAGCATCACGATCAGGATACGCAAGTGCTTCATGGGCGTGCCTTTTATCCTTCGTCGACGTAGATCGCCACCCGGTGTTCGCCCGCCGACGTCGCGCGGCCGCGATACATGCCTGCGGTGGTCATGCTCCAGGCGATGGTCCCGTCGGGCGCGGCGACGATGGTGCCGCCGGTCCCGCCCAGCGCCTTGACCTCGGCCAGCACGGTGTCCGCTGCCGCCTGAACGTCCTCACCCATGAAGCGGCGGCGCGCGGCGATCTCATGGCCGACGCCGACGCGGATGAAGACCTCGCCCGAACCCGTGCACGACACCGCGCAGGCCCGGTCGTCGGCATAGGTGCCCGCCCCGACCAGCGGCGAATCGCCGATCCGGCCCCAGCGCTTGCCCGTCACGCCCCCGGTCGAGGTGGCGGCGGCGACATGCCCCCGGGCATCACAGGCGACTGCGCCGACCGTGCCGTATTTCATGTCGCTGTCGAAGGCGTCGGCATGGCGGGAGAGGAGTTCGTCGAGCTGGCGGCGACGCTCCTCGGTGTGGAACCAGGCGGGATCGACCTGCTCCACGCCCTGTTCGATCGCGAAGCGGTCGGCGCCCGCCCCGGCGAGCAGGACATGGGGGCTGGCCTCCATCACCTTGCGGGCGAGCGATACGGGATTGCGGGTGCGGGTCACGCCCGCGACCGATCCGGCGCGCCGGTCGCGCCCGTCCATGATCGCGGCGTCGAGTTCGTTGGTCCCCTCCCGCGTGAAGCAGGCGCCGCGCCCGGCATTGAAGTGCGGATCGTCCTCCAGCACCCGCACCGCCGCCTCGACCGCGTCGAGCGCGGTGCCGCCGCTCGCCAGCACCGCCGACCCGGCCTTCAGCGCGGCATCGAGCCCGGCACGCGCGCCCGCATCCTGTTCGGGCGTCAGCACGTCACGGGTGATCCGGCCCGCGCCGCCATGGATGACCAGCGACCAGGAAGCGGACATGGCGGGAACTCCGATAAACCAGGGGAAAGGATGGCCGCGCCCCTATCAGATCGCGGCTTTCCTGCCATCCCCCGAGGCCGCAGGCCGACCAACGGGATGTGGCCTCAGGCCGATCAGCGGTCGCAACCAGCGCACCCTGCGCCCAAGGAGGTAGAAGGCCCAGCACCCCGCCACCGTCGCCACGATCAGGACCAGCGCGTCGAGCCATAAAGGCAACCCCGCCCGCCGCAGGTAAAAGGCGACGAGGATGATGAGCGTCTGATGGACCAGATAGAAGGGAAAGACCGCTTCGGTCAGGGGCCGCCGCCAGGGGTGATCGCGGTTCCAGAACCGCTCCGCCACGCCGATCAGCGCGACGACCGCCATCCATCCCTGCACCGCGCGCGCGCCGGCAAAGACGATGCCCAGTCCCTGCGGCGCGCCCGCCAGGCCCGGCCAGCGCCACTCCAGCCCCGCCGCCACGCCATAGCTCGCCAGCGCGATCAGTCCCGCCGCCACCCAGCCGCGCCGGAAGCTGTCCAGCACCCGTTCCGACCCCGCCATGCCGAATCCGAACAGCAAAGCGGGGAAATAAATGGCATGGGCCAGCCAGTCGTCGAACAGCCCATGCGTCTCCGACTGACCGGGAAAGAAGCGGATATCGACCAGCAGCAGCCAGACCACCGGCACCACCGCGCCGCCCCATCCGCCCAGCACCCGGTCGAACAGTCCTTGCGCCTTCGCACCCCAGCGACCCCCGGTCGCCAGCATCGCCGCCACCGCCATGGTATAGGCCCATAGGTAACCGACGAACCACAGATGGTTCCAGGCAGGGGACGGCACCACCCCGCCGATCGCGCGGAAGCCCAGCCAGTCGCGCGTCCAGAAGGTCCAATAGGACCCGCCATAGCTGTATTTGCTCGCCAGTTCGGCCCAGATTTGCGGCGGCACCAATATGGCTACACCAAAGGCCAGCGGGACGAGCAGCCGGATGCTCCGCCCGCGCACGAAGCTGAAGATGCTCGGATGCCGCACCGCCAGCGCGCGGGTGGCATAGCCCGACACGACGAACAACAGCATCAGCCGCCACGGATTGCTGGCCAGCATGGGGATCGCGACCCAGGGCAGCCGCGCCAGCTGGACGTGAAAGCCCCAGGGCACGAATACCATGCCGATATGATAGAGGATCAATATGGCGAAGGCCCCGACGCGCAGCCAGTCGAGTCCGTAATGACGGGGAATGGGGGCGACAGCAGTCATGGGGGGTCATCGGGCGATCATTATGGGGCGTCTGGTACAGCACTGACTTTGAACCGCAACGCCGCGCGCGTATATAAGGGCCCATGTCCATTCGTCCCTGGCGAGATATCGTCCGCCGCCAAAGCCGTCAGATCATGGTGGGCAACGTGCCCGTGGGCGGCGACGCCCCCGTCACCGTGCAGACCATGACCAACACGCCGACCAGCGATTCGGTCGCCACGCTCGACCAGATCCGGCGCTGCGAAGAGGCGGGGGCGGACATCATCCGCGTCTCCTGCCCCGACACCGATTCGACCGCCGCGCTGGCCAAGATCACCAAGGCGGCGCGGGTGCCGATCGTCGCGGACATCCATTTCCACTATAAGCGCGCCCTCGAAGCCGCCGATGCGGGCGCGGCCTGTCTGCGGATCAATCCGGGCAATATCGGTTCGTCCGCGCGCGTCGCCGAAGTCGTCCGCGCCGCCAAGGCCAATGGCTGTGCGATCCGCATCGGGGTGAATGCCGGTAGCCTCGAAAAGGACCTGCTCGAAAAATATGGCGAGCCTTGTCCCGAGGCTTTGGTCGAATCGGCGCTCGACCATATCAAGCTGCTCCAGGATCACGACTTCCACGAATATAAGGTTGCGGTGAAGGCGTCCGACGTCTTCCTGGCGGTGGCGGCCTATCAGGGGCTGGCCGAGGCGACCGATTGCCCGCTGCATCTGGGCATTACCGAGGCGGGCGGGCTGATCGGCGGGACGGTCAAGTCCTCGATCGGCATCGGTTCGCTGCTCTGGTTCGGGATCGGCGACACGATCCGCGTCTCGCTCTCGGCCGAGCCCGAGGAAGAGGTGCGCGTCGGCTTTGAGATCCTGAAGGCGCTGGGCATCCGCAATCGCGGCGTGCGGGTCGTATCCTGCCCGTCCTGCGCGCGCCAGGGCTTCGACGTGATCCGCACCGTGCAGGTGCTGGAGGAACGGCTCCAGCATATCCGCACGCCCATGTCGCTGTCGGTGCTGGGCTGCGTCGTCAACGGCCCCGGCGAAGCGCGCGAAACCGATATCGGCGTGACCGGCGGCGGCAATGGCAAGCACATGGTCTATCTGTCGGGCCTGACCGACCACACGGTCGAGGATGCCGACATGGTCGAGCATATCGTCAAGCTGGTCGAGGCCAAGGCCGCCGAACTGGAAGCGGCCGATATCGCCAAGGCGGCCATCGCGGCGGAGTAACTCGTATTCCTCCCCTGCAAGGGGAGGTGGCAGGGCGGAGCCCTGACGGAGGGGTGTCCCCGGTCGATGGGGCGGGGTTTCCTCACCACCGGGGACACCCCTCCACCAGCTTCGCTGGTCCCCCTCCCCTTGCAGGGGAGGAATGGGTGTCGTTACGGTTTCGGCATGACCATCATTCGTATCGCCGCCGCCCTGATCGAGGACTCCTCCGGACGGCTCCTCCTCGTCCGCAAGACGGGAACCCGCTTCTTCATGCAGGCGGGCGGCAAGATCGAGCCGGGCGAAACCCCCGCCGCCGCGCTGGTCCGCGAGTTGGACGAGGAAATCGGGCTGGCGATCGCGGAGGACGCGCTACGCCCGGTCGGTCGCTTCTCGGCCGCGGCGGCGAACGAGCCGGGGCACCAGGTCGATGCCGCCGTCTTTCACCTGTGCGTCGATCACGACCCGGTCCCCGCCGCCGAAATTGCGGAGGCGATCTGGGTCGATGTCGATTCGGTCGAGGCGATGCCGATCGCGCCCTTGCTCCGCGATCATATCCTGCCTCGCTACCGACAGGGGCTCGCTTGAATCCTCCCGGTGCCGGAGAGGATCAGAGCCGCAGTCCCAGCCGCACCCCCGTCCGGCGCGCCCTTGCTGACCCCGGCGCTGCCCTGCACGCCCAGCGACAGGCGCTGTGATAGCGCGGTGTCGAGCCCCGCGCCGATCTCCTGCCGGTCGGCGACCTGATCGCTGACCCGCGAGGCGTAATTGTACGAGACGCTGACCTCGCTCGCCTTGCCGATGCCGAGCGCCACGCCGCCGCGCGCGCTGGTCACGTCGCGCAAGGCATAGGCGTCGGGCTGCCCGACAAAGCTATGGCCGATCGCCGCGAAGGGCGTGACCTTGCCCGGCACGGCGGCTTCGGCGACGACCGAATAATCCGCCTTGCCGGTGCCAAGTCCTTGCGAGGCCGAGGCGGTGGGCAGCTTCGCGCTGCCGGTCAGCGCCAGCGCCAGGTGATGACGGCGCGGCGGCACCAGTTGCACCGAGGCCCCGACCACCGCATCGCCCAGCCCGCTGCGCTTCACGCGGGTCGCGGGGCGGGTGGGGTCGACCAGGATCGGCAGGCCCAGCGGCCCGCCGGGGGCGACGACATTGCCCGGCGCATCGACCTGCACATAAGGCAGCGCGGCGAACACCGTCACCCGCTTGTGCTTGGCGCGCAGCGAGGCGGTCGAACTGGCGCTGCGCACGCGTTGGCCGGTGCCATATTGGCCCGAGGTATAGTCGGCGCCGACCGAGGCGGTGACCTGTGCACTCGCGGGGGCCACCAGCAGCATGGCCAGACCCGTTGCGGCGAGGAGCGTCTTCATGACCCTTTGTCCCTTGGTGTCGTGTCTCGCAGGGGCAACGGATGCGGGGCGGGGTTTAATCCCGGAGATGTTCGATGGGGTGATACCCCGATCCTTCCCCCTCCCGTTGGGAGAGGGAGGGAGGCGCGAAGCACCGGAAGGGTGAGGGTGGCGACGTGGTGATCGGACACTCGCCTTTCCCCGTCACCCCCGGTATCGCCGACCGCATGAGCGCGCGCACCTCTCCCGTCATCGCCTTCGGCGCCGCGGCGCTGGGCATCGCCATCTATTCGGTGATGGATACGCTGATGAAGCGGCTGTCGATCGATAGCGGCGCCTATAGCGCGGTGCTGTGGCGCTCCTGGGTGGGCGTTGCGATCACGGGGGCGCTGTTCCTGTTGCGCGGTGGGCGCTGGCCGGGGCGTCATGCGCTGACACTTCATATCGCGCGCGGGGCGACCGGGGGCGCGTCGGTGTTGCTGTTCTTCTGGGGGCTGGCGCGGGTGCCGATGGCGCAGAGCGTGGCGCTGACCTTCCTCGCGCCGCTGATCGCGTTGTTTCTGGCGGCTTTCACATTGGGCGAGACGATCCGGCGGGCGGCGATCCTGGGCTCGCTGATCGCGGGGGCGGGGGTGCTGGTGATCGCGGGCGGCGAGGTGCAGGCGCAGGCTTCGACCCAGACGGTGCTGGGCTCGCTCGCCATCCTCGTCGCCTCGATCCTCTATGCGGTCAGCCTGGTGCTGTTGCGGCGACAGGCGCAGGTCGCGGGTCCGACCGAGGTGGCGCTGTTCACCATGCTGGTGATCGCCGTGCTGATGACGCCCGCCGCCCCCTTCGTCTCGGGCTGGCCCGCCATGGGGCAGTGGCCCGGCATCGTCACCGCCGCGGCGCTGGGCAGCCTGTCGGCGCTGCTGCTCGCCTGGGCCTATGCGCGGGCGGAGGCGCAGATATTGGCGCCGGTCGAATATACCGCCTTCGTCTGGGCGGCGTGCCTGGGCTATGCGGTGTTCGGGGAGCATGTGTCGCCGTTCACGCTGGTCGGGGCGGCGCTGATCATCGCGGGCTGCGTCTTCGCGGTGCGGCAACCGGGGCCGGGGCCCCAGAGCGAGGCGGGATTATGAGCATCACCATCCGGGCGGCTGAGCGGGCCGACACGGCGACCATCCTGCGCTTCGTCCGCGAACTGGCCGCGTTCGAGCGCGAGCCCGACGCCGTCGTCGCGACCGAGCCTATGCTGGAGGCGGCGCTGTTCGGTGACCGCCCGGCGGCGGAGGCGGTGATCGCCGAGCGCGATGGGCAGGCAGTGGGCTTCGCGTTGTTTTTCGCCAATTTCTCGACCTGGACCGGGCGGCAGGGGCTGTATCTGGAAGACCTTTACGTCACGCCGTCCGCGCGCGGGGGCGGGGTGGGCAAGGCGTTGCTGGTCCATCTGGCGGGCATTGCGCGGGATCGCGGCTGGGGCCGGTTCGAATGGTCGGTGCTCGATTGGAATAGGCCCGCCGTGGCATTCTACCGCGCGATGGGGGCGCGGGCGATGGATGAGTGGACGGTACAGCGGGTTTCCGGCGAGGCGCTGGCGCGGTTGGCGGGGCGGTAGGGCGAAAGAGGGTTCGCGCGGAGGCGCGGAGACGCGGAAGGGGGGGCTTGGCGGCGCGCGTCATTCCCCTGCCGCCAATTTGGTTTTGCCGGGTGCCGTCAGCGGCGGGCGAGACACCTCCGCGTTCTCCGCGCCTCCGCGCGAACCATCCTTCTTTCTTCGCCGATTATCCCCCCCCCCCGTTCAGGCTGGGCATAGTCGAAGGCCAAGGGATTCACGTCACTATGCCGCACGGCGGGGCGTGCGCTTCGACTTCGCTCAGCGTGAACGGAGGATGGGGACTGCGCATCCGCTTCCTCAACCGCCGTTCAGCCTGAGCGTAGTCGAAGGTCATGGGAAGTCCTCTCCCCGGGCTCCCGGATTGCCCTCCCCCAGCCCCTCCCGCCTGCGGGAGGGGAGAAAGAAGAAGAGACGGCCCCTGCCGCCTGCGGGAGGGGAGTGAGAAGAGGGGATAAAAGAAACGCCCCGGTGCCGGGCACCGAGGCGTTTCCTTCCAACAGAAATCCGAAAGGTTCAGGCGCGGCCGGGCACGTCGTGGTCGTGCGGCTCTTCGCCCTTCGCCTTGGCGTCGTCATAGCGCTCGATCGCCTCGACGACGATGCGGCGGGCTTCGTCGCGGTCGCCCCAGGTGCCGATGCGCACCCACTTCTTCTTCTCCAAGTCTTTGTAATGGGTGAAGAAGTGCTCGATCTGCTGGAACACGATCTCGGGCAGGTCGTCGCGACCGCCGACATTCGAATAATAGGGGAAGGTCGAGTCGACCGGCACGCAGACCAGCTTCTCGTCGCCGCCCGCTTCGTCTTCCAGGTTCAGCACCGCGATCGGGCGCGCGCGCACGACGCAGCCCGGAATGAAGGGCGTGCGCGACACGACCAGCGCGTCGAGAGGGTCGCCATCGGGCGACAGGGTGTGCGGCACGAAGCCGTAATTCGCCGGATAGCGCATCGGCGTGTGCAGGATGCGGTCGACGAACAGCGCGCCGCTCGCCTTGTCGAACTCATACTTCACCGGCTCGCCACCGGTGGGCACTTCGATCACGACGTTGATGTCGTCGGGCGGGCTCTTGCCGACGGGAATGAGGTCGATGCGCATCGGTCAGTCTTTCTTTGCCAATGGACCGGAACCGGGTTCCGGTGGAAAAACAATGGCGGGCGCGATAGCGCAACCCGCCATAGGGTGTCGATAGAGGGCGGTGACGCCCTCGTCAGAAAGACGTCAGCGTGCGGTCAGCAAACGGTCCAGCCCGGTTTCGCCGGTCCCCACCTTCTGCAGACGCGGATAGCGCGGGCCGCCGGTATAGGCGAGCGTCACTTCGCGGAAGCGATCCTGGTTCTTTATCACCAACTTGACCGGCCTGGCGGGATCCTTGGCGGCCAGAATTGCGGCCTTCAGGCGGTCGCCCGAATAGCTTTCGCCGTTCACCGCCTGGATCTGCGTGCCGACATCGATCCCCGCCTTGAACGCCGGACTGTCCCAAATCGAACTGGTGACGTCGCCGCTGTTCGAGACGACCATGCCCAGCGAATAGCTGACATCGGTGCGGCCCTTCTCGTTCTGCTTGAAGGTCGGGGTCGGCTCGGCTGTGTAGACCAGCTTGTAGCCGTTCATCGCGAAGCCCTGGATCGGCGCGGGCTGGCCGGTTTCGGTCAGGCGCTTGGTCAGGAAGCCCGCCCAGTCATAGGGCACGATCGCGTTCAGCGTGTCGGAGACATCCTGGAAGGTGTAGGTCACCTCGCCCCAGTCGCCGTTGCGGATGCCGAAAAAGGCCTTGGCGAAATCGTCGATCGACTTGGTGCCGTTCGACTTCTGGCGGAGCATCGCATCGACCTCCATCCAGACCATCAGGCCTTCATTGTAATAATCCTCCGACCGCTGCCAGCTCGTCCAGCCCTTGGGCTTGCGCGACGAGATGATCGGGTCGTTGGTGGTATCGATCAGGTCGCGCCACTGCCGCGCGGGCGCGGTGTCGTAGATGCCCAGGATCGATGCATATTGGTCCAGCGTATCCTGCTTCGACACCATCCCCGACCGCGCCTGGAGCACATAACCCCAGAATTGCGTCTGCCCCTCATAGACCCACAGCATCGAATTGCGCATCGGCGTGCGGAAATCGGGGGTCCACAGATCGGCCCCGCGCCGGAACTTGCCGTCCCAGCTATGGGTGAATTCGTGCGGCAACAGGTTGCGGCGGCCCGGCCCCGAATCCCATTCGGTGAAATAGCCCGGCGTCACGCCGTTTTCCGACGAACGGTGATGCTCCAGGCCGATGCCGCCGAGCTGGTCGCTGATCGACAGCAGGAATTCATAATGATCGTAATGCTGTGCGCCGAACGCCTTGACCGCCTGATCGACCAGCCGCTGGTGCGCTGCGATCTGTTCGGGCTTGGCGTTCAGCTCGGCGGCGTTGTCGGCGAAGACGTTCAGGTTGACGCGCGGGGTCAGCGGGAAGACCTTGCCATATTTGCCCGCCAGCACCGGGGAATCGACCAGGATTTCGTAATTGGTCGTGTCATAGGTGTAGGTCGAGCCCGACGCCTTGGCCGGAACCGCGCCCGCCGCCGTCCAGCCTGCGGGGAAGATCGCGGTCATCTGGATCGGGATCTGTCGGGTATAATAGCCCGCCGGGTAGAGGCTGACCGAATTGGGTTGCAGCGAGATCATCGTCGGGGTGACGGCGATGCGGCCCTGGTCGGGCTTGGTCGCCGACAGGAACTGGAACTCCAGGTCGAGTTGCTTCGCGCCCGCGGGCACGTCGATATGAAAGGCGAAGACATCGACCGGGTCGCGCGTCCAGGGCAGGATGCGGCCATTGGCCTTGATGACCAGGCCCGCCAGCTTCTCGATCTCGCCACGCGGATTGTGCGCGCCGGGCAGCCATTTCGGGAAGAGCAGCGCCATCGGCCCCACCTTGGCGACGGGGATCGTCTCCTTCATGCGAAAGATGCCGCGCTCGGTATCGGTGGCGTCGACCACCAGGTTGATCGTGCCCGGATAGGGGGTGTCGACTGCATCGGGGATCGTATTGACGAAGGGCAGGGGACCGGCGGGGGCGGAATTGCCCGACGGCACCTGCGCGAGCGAGACGGCGGCGGTCGAAACCAGGGACACGGCGATCAGGGCATGAAAGACGGGACGGATCATGGAGAGCCTTTTGCGGCGAAGAGAGATGCGGGCAGGTTAGGCACCCGATAGGCCAGTCGTCCAGACCTTTTCCCCGCGCGCCGTGGCTAGGCCTTATCCGCCGCCGCCGCCCAGCACATTCACGGTGAAGGCGATCACGCCCAGGTTGAAGATGAAGGCGGCCAGGCACTGGCCCGTCACCACCCGCCGCATCCGTCGCGAGGCAATCGACACGTCGGAGGTCTGGAAGGTCATGCCGAGCGTCACCGAGAAATAGAGGAAGTCCCAGTAATCGGGCTCCGCCGTGTCGGGAAAGTCGAGGCCGCCGACATCCCCCTTGTCCCCCGCGCTGTAGAAGAGATGCGCATAATGCAGCGCATAGACGATGTTGGAGAACAGCCAGGCGAGGATCAGCGTGCCGACGACCAGCGCGACGGTGACGGGGCTGCTCCGCCCGCGCAACTCGCCCCCGACCGCGATCAGGATGACGAACAGAACGATCCCGCAGAATACCAGCAGGACCGCGCGATTGGCATCGTTCCGTGCCGCGCGCCGCCGCATCTTCGCCGCCTCGCCCTGCCGCAACAGGGGAATGAGCGAGACGAGGAACAGGAAGGCGGCGATATCGAACCCGGCCAATATGCCCCGCGTCAGCCCTAGCGGCGGAACGAGGACCATGGCCGATACGATCAGGATCAGCGCGAAGGCCAGGAAACGCGGCGGTGCGATCCGGTCGCCGATACGGGTCGTCAGGCGCTGCCAGCGGGTGGTGGTCATGAGCCGGGTGTAATCCCGTCACGCCTCACTTGGCTATCGCTGTCGGATGCCGTTAGCCGACTCCCTGGACAGGACGGATGGGCAACGGTCCTTTTCCTCCCCTGGAAGGGGATCGTTGCAAAACCCGCCAGACCAACCCGGCGAAGGCCGGAATCCAGTTGGGAAGGCGTTGGCAAGTCGCTCCCATCGTGACGTCACTGGACCCCGGCCTTCGCCGGGTTGGTGGTGGATGAATTTCGCAGAGGAATCCTTGCAGGGAAGGCAGGAGGGCGGTGCGGCATGCGTGTCGGTGAGGCCTGATCCGACCTTAGTTGCGCAGGCTGTCCGGCACGATGCCGCCATTTTCGGCCAGCTTGGCCATCACCGCCTTGTGAAGCGCGATATTCTGCTCGGCGGAGCCGTCCTCGGCGGCGTGGACGCCCAGTTCGTTGGCCAGTTCCTTGCGCGCGGCCAGGCTGGAATCCAGGTCGAGCAGCTTGAGCAGATCGACGATCGAGCTTTGATAGTTGCCGCCGCCATTCTTCATCGCCGCCATTTCGCTCAGCACCGCGCCGACATCGACCGACTGTGCGGCGGGTGCGGCATCGGCCACCGGGGCGGGAGCGGGTTGCTGCGGCGCGGCCTGGGTCGTGGTCGGTGCGGGGGCGGGCGTCGGGGCCGCTCCGGCGGGCTTGGCCGCGCCGTGGTGGAAGATCTTGCCCAGAATATTGCCGAAGATGCTCATAACGCGGGTTCCTTCATCATCTCGCCCCAGCGGCGTTGCCAGGTTCAAACGATGCGATCGGCTTTCGGGTCCGGATGCGACGGAACGTCCTGCGTCACGGCGCGCTTACACGGTTTGACGAAACATCTTAGGAGCTTATTGGCATGAGCATTCGCGCAACCGCTCTCGGTGCCGCCGCCCTGTTGGCCCTTGCGGGCTGTAACCGCAGCGAGCCGCAGGTGCAGAACGGCATGACCGCCGACACCATGAGCACCAATGGCATGGCCGAGGGGAATGCGATGGCCGACGCCACCCCCGCGGCGCTGCCCGCCGCACAGGTCTTCGCCAATGCGGCGGCGGCGAGCGATGCCTTCGAGATCGAGACGTCGAAGCTGGCGCTGACCAACGGCGCATCGGCGTCGGTCAAGAGCTATGCGCGCACGATGATCGAGGCGCACACCGCCTCGACCGCCAAGCTGAAGACCGCGGCGGGTTCGGCCACCCCGGCGATCACCCCCGATCCCACGCTGAATGCCGAGCAGCAGCAGAAGCTGGACCAGTTGAAGGGCCTGAACGGCACCGCCTTCGACCAGGCCTATATCGCCGAGCAGACCGCCGGGCATCAACAGACGCTCGACACGCTCAAGGCCTATGCCGCGACGGGCGAGTCCGCGCCGCTGAAGACCTTCGCGACCGGCCTGATCCCGACCGTCACCGCGCATCTCAACATGGCCAAGGGCCTGAAGGCCTGATGCCGCGCCGCCCCCTCGCCGTGCCGGACGGAGAGGGGGCCGGTCACTAAGCTACATCAACGCGGCCGCCGTCCGATCATGCCATGATCGCCCATGGCCGATTCCGCACCCCATTCCGCCGCGCTGATCATCATCGACATGATCAACGACCTCGATTTCGAGGGCGGCGAGCATCTTCGTGAGCCCGCCGAGGCCGCCGCCGCGCGGATCGTCGCCCTTCGGGACGAGGCGGACTCCGCCGGGGTTCCGGTGCTCTACGTCAACGACAATTTCGGCCATTGGCATTCCGAGCGCTCCTCGATCGTGGATCATTGCGCGCGGGAGGACAGTCCGGGCCGCGCGCTGATCGAGGCGCTGCGCCCGCGCGACCGCGATTACTTCGTGGTGAAGCCGCAATTTTCGGGCTTCTACGCGACCAACCTGCCGGTGCTGCTGCCGCAACTGGGCGTCAGCCGGTTGATCCTGACCGGGGTGGCGGCCGATATCTGTGTCCTGTTCACCGCCGCCGATGCGCATATGCGCGAATATGACCTGTGGGTGCCGGCGGACACGGTGGCGAGCGAGAGCGATTCGCATCGCCGCTGGGCGCTGGAGATCATGCGGCACAGCATGTGCGCCGAAACCCGTGCCACCGACGAACTCGCGCTGGCGGAGTGGTTGGCGAGCGAGGCGTGATCGCACTCTAGCGCGCGGGGCTTCGCTACCCTAGATACCGCCACCTCTATGGCACGGATCGAAACACCCAAGCGCGTGCGCGGCACGCAGGACATCTTCGGCGACGAGCAGCGCCGCTTTGCGGAGGTGCTGCGCACCTTCGAGTATGTCCACGAGCTCTACGGCTTCCAGCGGCTCGACCTGCCGGTGTTCGAGGATACGCAGGTCTTCGCCCGCTCGATCGGCGAGACGACCGATGTCGTGTCGAAGGAGATGTACACCTTCCCCGATCGCGGCGGCGACCTGCTGACCCTGCGGCCGGAGTTCACCGCCGGGATCGCCCGCGCGTACCTGACCGAGGGGTGGCAGCAATATGCGCCCTTGAAGCTGGCGACGTCGGGCGCGGTGTTCCGTTACGAGCGCCCGCAAAAGGGGCGGTATCGCCAGTTCCACCAGATCGACGCCGAAATCCTGGGCGCGCCCGAACCGGCGGCGGATGTCGAGTTGCTGGTGATGGCCGACCAGTTGCTGAGCGAACTGAACATCGCCGAGGGCGTGACGCTGCAACTCAACACGCTGGGCGATGCCGCGACGCGCGATGCGTGGCGCGACGCGCTGGTCGCGCATTTCGAGGCGCACCGGGATCAGCTTTCCGAGGACAGCCTGGTGCGGCTGGAGAAGAATCCGCTGCGCATCCTCGATTCCAAGGACCCGCGCGACCGGCCGATCGCCGATGCCGCGCCCGATATCGATGCCTATCTGACGCCCGAAGCGCGTGCCTTTTTCGAGGCGGTGACGGCGGGGCTGGACGCGGCGGGCGTGGCCTGGACGCGCAATGCGCGGCTGGTGCGCGGCCTCGATTATTATCGCCACACCGCGTTCGAGTTCGTGACCGACCGGCTGGGGGCGCAGGGCACCGTGCTGGCGGGTGGTCGTTATGACGGGCTGATCGAGTCGCTCGGCGGCCCCGCCACGGCGGGCGTGGGCTGGGCGGCGGGGGTCGAGCGGCTGGCGATGCTGCTCGACGAACCGCCCAGGCCGGTCATCGATGCGGTCGTGGTGCCGATGGGCGCGGCGGCGGAGTTGCGCGCGACCGGGCTGGTGGCCGAGTTGCGCCGCACGGGCGTCGCCACCGACATGGCGTTTCGTGGCAACATGAAGCGTCGCATGGCCAAGGCCAATGACCAGCGCGCCAGCTATGCGCTGATCCTGGGCGATGACGAACTGGCGAATGGCCAGGTGCAGATCAAGGCGTTGAAGACCGGCGATCAGGTCACGGTGCCGCTGGAATCGGTCGCGGAGTGTATCTTCGACCTGCTGTTCGATGACGAAGCTGCGACCGAGCATGGCGCGGCGCTTCCCTCATTGGCGCAGCGTCTGACGACGCCATGAAGACCATCTCCGCCGAACGCATCGCCCAGATCGAGGCGCGACGCGACGAACTCCAGGCGATGATGGCCACCGGCGACCTGCCCTCGGACCGCTTCGTCGCGGTGTCGAAGGAATATGCCGAACTGGAACCCGTCGCCAACGCCGCCGCCGAGGTGCGGCGTCTGCGTCAGGAGGCCGACAGCCTGTCCTTCATGGCGCAGGACGGTGACGACGAGTTGCGCGAGATGGCGGCGGAGGAATTGCACGCCAACCGCACCGCGCTGGCCGAGGCGGATCGGACGCTGGCGCTGGCCCTGCTGCCCCGCGACGCCGCCGACGAGCGCGCGGCGATGCTGGAAATCCGCGCCGGGACCGGCGGGGACGAGGCGGCGCTGTTCGCGGGCGACCTGTTCCGCATGTACCAGCGTTATGCCGAGCGGCAGGGGTGGCGGGTCGAGGTCATGTCCGCCTCGGTGCCCGACACGGGCGGCTATAAGGAGGTCGTCGCCTCGGTCGTGGGGGCGGGCGTCTTCGCCAAGCTGAAGTTCGAATCCGGCGTCCACCGGGTCCAGCGCGTGCCGGTGACCGAATCGGGCGGGCGCATCCACACCTCGGCGGCGACCGTCGCGGTGCTGCCCGAGGCGGAGGAGGTCGACCTCCAGATCGACGACAAGGATCTGCGCATCGACATCTATCGCTCGTCGGGCGCGGGCGGTCAGCATGTCAACACCACCGACTCGGCGATCCGCATCACCCACATCCCCAGCGGGCTGGTCGTGATCCAGCAGGACGAACGCTCGCAGCACAAGAACCGCGCCAAGGCGATGAAGGTGCTGCGCACCCGCCTGTACGAAGCGGAGCGCGAGCGGCTGGCGGCGGAACGCGCGGGCACCCGTCGCTCGATGGTCGGTTCGGGCGACCGATCGGAGCGGATTCGGACGTACAACTTCCCGCAAGGCCGCGTCACCGATCACCGCATCAACCTGACCCTGCACCGCCTGCCCGAGATATTGGAAGGCGAACTGGACGAACTGGTCGGCGCGCTGCTGGCCGAGGATGAGGCCGAACGGCTCGCCGCACTCGATGGGTGACGCCTGCGGCTACCTCTCATCCTTCCACCCCGGCGAAGGCCGGGGTTCAGTGGCGACGAGTGTTCAAGCGTGTCGCTCTATCTCGCAAGATGAAGTTCGCGCAGAGGCGCAGAGGACGCAGAGAGGGTTGGCCCGCTGCGCCAAAGGCCTTTTCCTTTGCTTGCGAATCATGTTCGGGCGTTGTCAGGGGCGAGACATCTTTGCGTCCTCCGCGCCTCTGCGCGAACCATTCTCTTCATGTCAGACCCCGGCTTTCGCCGGGGTGTTCGGCTGATAAGGTGACCGACGCCCGCACCGCGCTGGTCGAAGCCGCCGCGCGTTTCCTCTTTTCGCCGACCGCGCGGCTCGATGCCGAGTTGCTGCTCGCCCATGCGCTGGGGATCGAGCGGAACGCGCTGCTGCTCGACCAGACCCGCGCCGTGCCCGACAGCTTCTGGTCGCTGGTCGATCGCCGCGCCGCGCAGGAACCGGTCGCCTATATCACCGGCACGCGCGGTTTCTGGACGCTCGACCTGATGGTCGGCCCCGGCGCGCTCGTCCCGCGCGTCGATAGCGAGACGCTGATCGCCGCCGCGCTCGCCCATTTCGGGGATCGGCCGCCCGCGACATTGCTCGACCTCGGCACCGGGCCCGGGACGTTGCTGCTCGCGCTGCTCGACGAGTGGCAGGGTGCGAACGGGGTGGGGGTCGACCGCTCGGGCGAGGCGCTGCGCTATGCGGTCGCCAATGCTGCGGCCTGCGGATTGTCCGAGCGGGCGCGGTTCGTGCGCGGCGACTGGGCGGCGGCGCTGACCGGCCCGTTCGACTGCATCGTCACCAACCCGCCCTATATCGGCACCGACGAACCCCTGTCGGCGGAGGTGCGGGACTATGAGCCCGGCGCCGCGCTGTTCGCCGGGCCCGACGGGCTGGACGATTACCGTCTGCTCGCCCCGGCGTTGCGGCGGCTGCTCGCCCCGGGCGGCGCGGCGGTGGTGGAGATCGGGCATGAGCAGGCGGGGGCCGTCACCCCGCTTCTGGAGGCGCAAGGGTTCGCCGTGACGCTGCACCGCGACCTGGGCGGGCGACCGCGTGCGTTGCTGGCACATTGAACAATCGCGATGATGCCCCATATTTCACTTGAAGGACATAGGTCCGACCCGCTAGAGCGGGCGCAGGGGCACGCGAACATTCGGCATTCCCACCGTTATCTCGGGGCACCGTTTTTCGGGGTCGTTGATGTCGGGCCGATGCCCATACCCTTCGTCATGCAGTCGCTGCTGTCCGGCGGCCGTGGCAAGCGCCCATTGGGCGCCAGAGCTTCGCATCGTGCGGGACGCGCGCGGTGCCGGGAAAAGTGGACCTTGTTGGTTTGACGACTAAGGACGAACAGCTTGATCAATAATCGGCAGGCCGGCCGCCGTCGCGGTCGTGGCGGCAACAACAATGGTGGGCAGCGTCCGGGTGGCAATCCCGGCCGTTCCGACAATGGCAATCGCATCGACAACCGCGCGCGCGGCAACGCCAACCAGCTGTACGAAAAGTACAAGAACCTGGCGACCGAGGCGCAGCGTCAGGGCGATCGGGTCAACACCGAATATTATTGGCAGTTCGCCGATCACTATTTCCGGGTGTTGAGCGAGAGCCGTTCGCGCTTCGAGGAACAGAATCAGCGCCGCCAGCGCGAGGAACCGCGCGACGAGCAGTTCGATGACGGCTTCGACAACGATGCCGAGGATTATGGCGACGAGGGCGATCCCATCCGCCCGGGCGAGCAGCAGGGCGAGGCGGAGCCGCGTCGCGAGCGTCAGTATCGCGACAATCAGCCCCGTGAAAACCAACAACAGCGTGAAAACCAGCAGCGCGACGACCGCAACCGGGACGATCGTCCCCGTCGCGACCGTGAGGATCGTCCGCGCCGCGACGATCGTCGCCCGGTCCGCGCCGAACAGGTCCGCGCCGAGCAGCCGGTCATGACCGAAGAGGCTCAGCCGGTCGCTGCGGTCGAGACGCTCGCGCCTCAGGCCGAGGAAGAGGCGCCCCGTCGTCGCGGTCGTCCGCGCCGCGAGCGCCCGGTCGAGACCCAGGACCAGGCCGAACCCGCAGGCTTCGACGCCGATCGTCTTCCCCCCGCGCTGAGCGCCGCTCCGGAAGCGGACGCCCCCGTCGAGGAAAAGCCGCGCCGTCGCCGCGTTCGTGCGGCCGCGCCGGTCGAGCCGGAGGCGGCGGCGGGCTGATCCGCCTCGTCCGCTATTCGGGCTGATGGAAAAGGGCCGGTCGCCGCATCACGCGGGGACCGGCCCTTTTGCGATGGATCAACGCCGGTCGACATCTTCGTCATGACCGGTCCCGGAACTGAGAAAAACCAGCCCCATCAGCGCGCCGGTCAGCATCACCATGCCCCCGATCCCACCGATTACCCCCAGCACCGTCACCCAGTTGAGCGTGCCGTAAACATGCGCGAGGATTGCGAGCGAAAAGCCGACCGCGACGGCGGCGGCGATCGTCATCCACGCCATGATGCGGCGGAACCGCGCCCAGGCGAAGGCCGCCTGTTCGGGATCGTCGAGACCGGATGGGGGAGGGCTCATGCCCCCGACTATGGGTCGCGGGCGCCGCCGGGGCAAGGCGGGCGGCTGACCTGGATCAGGCGGTATGCCCGGCCCCGCGCATCGCGATCCGGCTCCAGACGCTGGTGACGATCGCATTGATCTCCAGCCGGATCGGATGGCGCAGCACATAGACCACCGCGATCCAGGCGAGCACCCCCGCGACAGCGGACAGGCTCAACAGTCCCATGCCGACCGCCTCGGGCGGCGCGACCCAGCGATACACCGCCAGCAGCGGCGCCACCGTCGCCAGCGTTCCGACAAGGCTCTGCGCATAGACGATCAGCATTCCCCGCCAGCGGAATCCGGTCAGCGGCTTCATCAACCCCGCATAGAGCAGGAACCACGCCAGCCCATAGAGGATGCGCGACGCCGCCGCCCATTCCAGGCTGATCCAGGCCCCCAGCACCAACAGTCCGATCGAGGCGATGGTGTCGAGCGCGTTGACCACCACCAGCCGCCGGATCCGCCCAAGCAGGATCGGCAGCTCGAAATGCAGTGGAATCGCGGCGAAGAAAAGCTGCCCGATCGCGATCCAGCTGAGCAGCGGCGCGACGCCCGCCCAGCGCGGACCATAGAGCAGCAGGACGATGGGCGTCGCGGCGGTCGCCAGAAAGGCCATGGCGGGCCAGGTCGCGCCGCTATAGGCGGCCACCACCCGCTGATAGGGGGCGGCCAGATCGGCGCCCGCATCGCGCAGCCGGGCGAAGGCGGGGTAGAAGACGCCGTCGACCGCGCCGCTGACCAGCATCTGCAACTGCGCCCCCAGGCTGGAGGCGCGGCTGAACAGGCCCACGGCGGTCAGGCCCAGGACGCGGCCCACGACCAGATCGGGGCTGCGCGAACTGATCGCGTCGCTGATATAGAGCAGCGAGCTGTTCGATCCGAAGCGCAAGATCGGCCCGAGCCCGTGCAGGCTGGGCGGAAAGGGCGGTCGGATGCCCGATCGCCACTGGCCGATCAGCGCGCGCGCGACCTGCTGGCCGACCGCCGCCCAGGCGAGCGCAAAGGCCGAATAGCCGGCCCAGGCCAGCCCCAGCGACAGCGCGGCATTGACCAGGGCCGCGCCGACACTGACCAGAAACATCGAATAATAGTCCATCCGCCGTTGCAGCATCGCGCTGGGCACGATGCCGAAGGGGACGATCAGATAGGAGCTGGCGATGATGACCAGCAACGGCGTCAGCCGCGCATTGTCGTAGAATCGCGCCACCGGCCAGGCGAGCGCCAGGATCAATAGGCCGATGCCCAGCGCGAAGATCACCGACACCGAAAAGCAGGTCCTGATCTGCTCCTCGGTCAGGTTGCGCTCGCCCGCGACGAAGCGCCGGATGCCGAAATCCTGAAGCGCCGACACCATCATCGCGGCGGACAGCGCGATCGAATAGAGGCCCATCTCCGAGGGCGACAGGAAGAAGCGCGAGATCAGCACGCTGACGATGAACTGAACCGCAAAGGCGATATATTGCGCCCCGATCGACCAGAGCGCCGCCCCCCGTACCGACGCGCCGCTCATCGCCGCACCGCATGGGCGGCCAGCGCCGCCGCCAGCCGAAGGCCCGCGACCGGGCGGTGATGGCGGACCAGCCGGGCGACGGTCCGCCACAAGGCGGGGACCGGCGGAACCCGCTGCTGTCGGACATCCTCCAGATGCGCATCGATCAGCGACAGGCCCTCGCCCGCCAGTGCATCGGGCGAGAACAGGATGCCGCGCGTCACGTCCGCGCGGATCCGGGCGGATAGGCCGGGGCGTCCGAACGCGGAGTCCATTGCCTCGATCGGGGGCAGGCTGTCCCAGTCGTCGGTCGGATCGGGGCGTCCCGCGAGTCGCTCGGCACGTGCGATCCGCGCGACCGAGGCGCCGAAATTCTGGGCAAGGACATGCCGGTTCGACACCTGCGTGGCGGAGGCACGATAGAGGAGCAGGGGATCGGGCAGATTGGCCATGCGCGTCCGATCGACCAGCCGCAGCCACAGATCATAATCCTCGCAATGGCGATAAGCCGCCCGGTACCCGCCCACCGATCGCAATACCTCGCGTCGCATCATGACCGAGGGATGGCAGAGCGGCGATCGCGACGCGAGCGTTTCGGCCACGGCGTCGGAGGATGTGGGATACTCGACCTTATGACCGGGGCGCGGTGCGCCGCTTTCGGTAATGCCCCTTATCTGGGTGCCGACCACGCCATGATCGGAATGCGCGTCGAGAAAGGCGAGCTGGCGGGCGAATCGTTCGGGCAGCGCGATGTCGTCGCCATCCATCCGCGCGATATACTCACCGCGCGCCACGTCGATGATATGGTTCAGGCTGGTGATCAGCCCCTGATTGGCCTGGCGGATCACCCGGATGCGCGGGTCGCGCGCGGCGTAACGATCGATGATCGCCGGAGAGGCGTCCGTCGATCCGTCATCGACGATCACCAGCTCGAAGTCGGCGAAGCATTGCGCGAGGATGCTGTCCAAGGCCGCCGTCAGATAGGCCGCATTGTTATAGACGCTTAGGGCGACGCTGATGCGGGGCGACGTCATACTCGGATCGCATATGTCCCTAGGAGGGGGTGACTAAGAAGCCCTTAAAGCGGGATGGCCCGTGGTGCGATTCGCGAATGTGCGGAAGGTTCCCACCGTCATCGGGGCTCATCCGAGCCGCAGAAGGTTGAAAAACCGTCTTTTTTCAAACTTTGCAGAAAAATGGCATTTTTTGTGTTGACCCGAATCGCGGGTCGGCCTAGAGGGGTTTCACCGCAGCGGTGGTCGCCGAGACTGACCGATGCAGCTACGACAGACTGGCGCGCTGGAAGCCCTGGGAGCGGGGTGGTAAGGTGTTGCCGGTGATTTGTTGTCGGCTCTTTGACATTGTAGGTTAGATGAAGGGACATGCGGGCGGCGGCTTGGCGGTTGTCCTGGGCATTCAAGGTGCTCGGG